>DATLAF010000123.1:0-10342 GCA_035527635.1 Thermoplasmatota archaeon
CACCATATTCAACCAACCTGTTGATTGCCTTGTTCAGTTGTATCCGTTGTAATCCTATCTCCTGTCGTGTTTTATTGGTGAATTTAATGAAGTTTTTGTTCGTGTTCTTCACATAATCATACAACACAGCCACAGCATGCATGAAACCAAATGAATCAACCTTCACTGTGAAAAATTTGATGCGAGTTAAGAATCAATTTTTCGTTTAATCATAAAAATTACGGAGATTAAGGAACGTTCTCAACCTCGTTGGTATGAAACCATTCATTCTATCCTGAATCGTTTTAAACGGTGTGAAATGTGACGATGGAGATATATTGGTTTTTTATTAGGTCACAGATAAAACTTGTATGATAAAAGGTACATTCCTTTGATTGGTGAATTCGCCTCCTAGGAACAATGATATCTAGTCTATGCTGGAAGAAGTTGTCACCTCGCTTCCAGCAACTTTTTTTGGTAATACCATCCAAACCTTTCTTTTAGAGGTTGCGGAATTTTCCGTATATAGGAATATACGGGCATTAGAAAAATGGATGTTCCCCTCATTTTCTGGATTGTTATAAATAATAGGTGAAACGACGATAAAATTCGAGTAAGTAAGAGATGAACAAATCACATAAAATTTGCGGAAAAATCGATGGGTAGACAACCGCATCCAGCACCTAGATTGCGGTTTTTCGCAAAAAAAAATGTAGGAAGACTTGCTTTGAACTGTTCCTTCTTCAAAATCCTTTCAATGTTCTCCATATAATCAAAGAAATCTCTATTCAATGTTTTATAATTTATCGCACGTTGTTAGATTAAATATTTTTGGATAGTGTTACCGAGTTGTATATAAAGAGAACAACATTCTCAAAAATGGTGAAAAAAATGAAATCAGAAAAATTTACGATATATGTATATCAAGGGGGAAGGAAAAATGTACCAATAGTTGCTATGTTTAAACATGATAAAAAAACAGGAAAGATGATTAGTAACTCTAAAAAACACTATACAATTTTAGGTTTGTTATCAGATTTACCCAAAGATATTATAAAACAGAGCGATTACGCTAAGGAGAAGTTAAGTAAAGCGTTTCTACCAAGTGAAATAAAATTTTTCTTTGAAAGTAGTTAAGATTAAAAAATAAAAAGTTACCATGAGTTATCATCAATAGGAAACCAATTTCTCTCCTGTTGGGTGGCATACCTGTTTATATAGGTTACCGGGTTACCCTGAAATTACCTGCACACCACTCCCAGAATCAATTTTTTTTATTCGTCCCCTGGTTCACTAATGAGTTGTTTGATGAATATTACCAGATCCTTCGCAATCTTATAGAACCTCACATCATCAATTTCACCTTCAAAATGGTCCATAAACTTCCTAATCTCTTCAATCGCAGTCTTTTTCGAATCAATGTCATTCCTCCATATAGAAAAATAAACCATCCTTGGATATTTAAACCTATGGAAGCGTATCCACATCCACACTTGAGGTTAGTATCAGAGAATCGTTCCAGGGGTTCAAATCCCCTTCCCCTGTATGATTTCCATCTGAACAAGGATTTCCATAAACAAGGACGTTTGGGATCCAAGAGCTGAAGCAGGTTTATTTACTTTTTTTCCCTTTTTTGGAAGCTGTTTTCCTTTTACTAACAGGTTTTTCCTTTTTTTCTTTGGCGGCCGTCTTTGGTTTCTTTGTCGCTGCTTTTGGCTTTTTTGCTGCTTTTGAACCTTCTTTTTTCTTAGCTTCTTTTTCAGGTGCTTTTTCTTTGGAAGGTGAGGGTTGTTTTTTCTTTTCCGCTGGCTCTTTTTCTTTTGGAGCTTTCTCCTTCTTTTTCTTAATTTTTACTTCACCATCACCGGTAGGAGTGATATCATATCCTTCAGCACCAGGAACTCCTTCCTCAGCTTTTTCTTCCTCTCGCTTGAGAATCGGAGTTTTCTTTTCTTTCTCCTCTTTTAAGAATTCTCGTCGTGATTTCTTCTCCCCTACTTCGGGAAGGGTTACTTCGACAACACCATCTTCAAATTTCACCGCACGCACACGAATCTTACTAGGCACCCAGAATTTCCCATGCGTCCAGAGTTGTTTATTCAAAGAATTATCAATCCAGACGTTTTTCTGCTCAACCTTCATATGTTTCATGAGAAAATGACGAATGTCATCTACCGCCCGAGGAACAGCTCGAGAGGTTGGACCGATTTTCGCCCGTCGAAGTGGTATAATATAAATTCTTTCAAGTTCTTTGCCAGAATCTTTCTCAGCCATATGCATCAACCTATTTTGAGTTTATTTCTTCGCCAGTTGCGTGTCTTTGGATGTCGAGTAAATCGTCGGTTTGTACGAATCATGACCCATGCTGGTACTCGTCGATTGCTTTTAGTTGCTCTGGATAATCGTAATTTTTTTCCTAACGATTTATGACTTGACATTTATATTCCTCTTCTTCGAATTTTTATATCACGTTTCTTCGGGAGTATCTTTGAGAGTAACTCCCGTAACTGCTCATCATTTATTTTATTTTTGAGTCGCCCAGATTGCGCAAGCATGATGAGCTGGTTCTCCAAATTTTCTGCAAGCTCGGGACGTGCAGCTCTAATTCGTCCAAGACGTTCCCTGGCGTCGTCCGTGAGGATCGCTCGGAGTATGCTTTTTTTCTGTTCTTCATATTCTTTCTGTTGTGCTTCTTCGAAATTTTCCTGTGAGAACGTCGACTGTTGCTGAAGGTCACGCAATTTCTTCTTCCTGATAGCTTCTATATCATCCATAATGGTTCCAAAACCTCAAGATGAACCTATTGCGATTTCACCTATTTAATATTTTTTCAATTCAGGATATATTTCAATGAGTGTTTTCTTTACTTCAAAGGAGGTATTATCAAGGAATTTTACTCCCTTCGGAGTGAGCATACGACCTTTACCTTTCATTTTTGTGACATATCCAGCGGTCTCTAATTGCTGAAGAGCATGCCGGACAATCGCACCACTTCCTGCTTCTGCTTTATTAGGTTTTGAACCGCGATTTCGTTTTCCACCATATTCTGCCCGAATTCGTTCGACACCCATATTTTTATTCACATATAATTTTCGTAGGATTGAAGCACATCTCGTATGCCACCAATCCTTTGACGTAGGTGGATTTTCTTTGGAAACACCGGTACGAACATATTTACCCCAATCCGGTGGAATAATCGTAGATTCATTTTGTAATTTTTTTGTTAATGCAGAGATTAATTCTTTTGCAGGTACATCATAGGCTGTTGTCATAGGAATTCTCTTCCTTTCTCGTGAATTTGGGTATCGGTAATAAACCATATGTTATTTAAGCATATTGGATGGGAAATCAGGTATTGTAACCCTCTAAAAATGATGTATTATTCTTTCATGATTGATGAGAAGGTGAAGAACGTTGATGCAACGGCATCCGATTGTATTTATTACATTTACTACAATACGTGATAATAATCCCACGATGGATACGGACTCGACAGGTTAACGATGGAACATGATAACTGTAACAGTGTTTACAAAATCGTCGAGTATACTCAGCAGGGATAGGAACAAGGTATTTCATGGAAATCTTTCGAGCTAAGGCCACATATCGATCCGATAAGTGAAATTTTCGTTCAGACCCACATGTTTCTGCAAGAGAAAAAAGATAGCAAATCCGATGACGTGCTATATTTTTATAAACCTTTTTCTTCCCATTATGTTTTCGCGACATTCTGATACGAATAAGAAGAACCGGCTATAAAACACTTATGAACAATGAAATACAGCAGAAGAAAAAATTTTGATAAAGAAAAAGAAAAAAATGAAGAAAGAAGTTAAAATTACTTCTTCTTCAGGTATGGAAGACCAGTTCTCTTATTGACACCAACGGTGTACCCAGTTGGTAAATCGCAGGTGGTTCCACTTTTTGGTGATCTTTTGCTGAAGAAATAAATCGTTTGATTTCTTCCGCCTTTAAGCTTTACGTTTCTTGTGTATAAGGTCCAACCCTCGTGTTTGTATGTCATAATACACCTCCTGCCAGGAATACGTCTCCTGGAATTTAAATCTTTCTTTATTTTTCTCCTGGTGCACTGATAACACGTGCGAGGTTGACATGTTCAGAAAAAAATCGTGCGGAACAGGGGTAACAGAAGTAATAAAAAGAGCCGGTAGTTGTCGCCCACATTTATGAATCACATAGGTGTTTTAAACGTTTTCGAAATTAATCAATGAAAAGAATAACATTTTTCAATATCATGACCATAATGGAATATGAAAAAATGTCAAAAGGGCGTCTCGTTTTCGTTGGTTTAGGTTTGCATGATGAAGCAGATGTTTCATTAAAAGGTTTACAGGAACTCAAAGAATGTGATGAGGTATTTGCTGAATTTTATACCGCAAAACTAGGCAAGTTTGATAGAAAATCTTTTGAGAGACTCATAGGGAAAAAAATTGAGATATTGTCAAGGGGAGAAACGGAGAACGGAGATAGAATTATTGACGCGGCAATACGGAATAATGTCGTATTTCTCACAGGTGGAGATCCAATGATAGCAACGACGCATGTTGATCTACGACTTCGTGCGATAAAACAAGGGATCTCAACAAGAATTATTCATAGTAGTAGTATTGCGACAGCTGTTCCTGGACTGCTTGGTCTGCAGAACTACAAATTCGGTAGAACGACTACGCTTGCATTCGCTGAAAAAGAGTATTTTCCGACAAGTCCTTATACAGTGATTAATAATAACAAAAAAATGGGATTGCATACGCTCGTACTGCTTGACATCCAAGCAGAAAAAAACCAATATATGACTGCGAACCAAGGATTTGAATTGCTCTTGAGAATGGAGGAAAAACTCAGGAAGCAACTCTTTACTGATGACACTATTGCATGTGTTGTTGCGCGTGCAGGGGCAACTGAACCGATGGTTGTGGCAAACACAATACATTTTCTTCGAACGAAGGATTTCGGTCCACCCTTACATACGATCGTAATTCCAGGTACTTTACATTTCATGGAAATCGACGCTCTTGAACTATGCGCTGATTTACCGCTTGAACTAAAAAGAAAAATACAAAAACTATAATAACCCGCCATATTATTCCGCCCATTGATAACAAAAGGGGTATGGATGCAACAAGAAAAAAATGACTTTATCGGTCTTATATATGGTGACGTTGGTTCAACAAAATTTAACTTCACGGTAGATGGTCGTAATCTTCGGAAGTTCGATTATGTCGCCGCGCCACATGAGGAAGGGTACGTGCTTGCGCAGGTCATGGATATCAAAGGATATTCAGATCTAAAATTTGAGGATGCTATAACTATTAAAAGTAATGGTTCTGTTCCTCCGATTAAAAGCGATATTTCTGCATATGCTGAAGTGATTGGCTTCCGTGATAAAGAAGGCCATTTACAAGCACCGCGTAGTCCCTTTGAAGCAGGTGCGCAGATTGCACTTGCTCATGAGGATCTTATACGCCATGTTCTTGGTCTGCAAGCAGAAAAAGAAAACGGGGCCTATCTGGGTCTTCTGAAAGGACATGATCTTCCAGTATATCTCAATATTGATTCATTGGTCCAGAAGCATATTTGTATTCTTGCGAAAACCGGTGGTGGGAAAAGCTATGCATGCGGTGTTCTTATTGAAGAGCTTTTAAAGAAGAAAGTCCCGTTAGTTATCATTGATACACACGGTGAATATATTTCACTTGGTAAGCCGAATAAAGACAAAAAAGATCAGAAGAATATGGAGAAGTTCGGCGTGAAATCAAATGATTACAGTGGTCAAATCGTTGGTTTTTCTCCTCTTGCGGCAGGAGAAGGCACCGTCCATTTGACGTTGAATGGGATGAATCTTGAAGGAAGAGAGATCCTTGAGTTACTACAAGCGAAACTTTCTGGTCCACAGATCGCGGTTTTATACCAAACCATTAAAGCACTCAAGGAGTTCAAACAAGTCTATAGTATTAGAGATATTATTGAAGCAGTGGAACGCACAAAGAGCAATGCACGGTGGAATGTGATCGCGTCCTTAGAATCCTTAGATTCCATTGGAGTGTTTTCTGAAAAGGGAACCTCTACGGTTGAGCTTGTGCAGAAAGGGAAATGTTCGATCATTAATATGCGTGGTGTGCCACCTGACATCCAGGATGTGGTAGTCGCGCGTTTAACAGAAGAGTTATTTACCGATAGAAAAGCAGGGAAGATTCCTCCTTTTCTCTTAGTTGTTGAAGAAGCACATAACTATTGCCCTGAACATGGGATTGGTCATGCGGTTTCCTCTCGTATGCTTCGTACTGTTGCTTCTGAGGGGCGAAAATTCGGTATGGGACTTTGTGTGGTGAGTCAACGTCCTGCGAAAATCGATAAAAATATCATTTCTCAGTGTAACACGAATATTATTTTAAAAGTAACAAATCCTAATGATCTGAAAGCGATTATTCAGTCGGTGGAAGGTCTTACGAGCCAGACCTATGATGAAATTCAGCGGTTACCTATTGGTGTCGCGTTGATTTCTGGTGCTTCTATCCAAATCCCAATTTTAGTTGAAATCAGGACCAGAGAGACCGATCATGGTGGGAAATCGGTCACCGTCTTCAAAGACATTGACCCGTCTGATTATAAAGTGAAGATGCCAAAGATGCCTCCGCCACCATCAAGACAGCAGTCAAAACCAGCGCAGAAACCAGGAAATATCCAAAAGAATGTCACAGAGAAAGCGATAATGGTCAATCGGGTGGCAAAAAGACTTGGTTGGGTAAGTACTGATGATCCTGATGAGACCATAAAATTCCTCAGTATAGAAGCAGAGGAAATGAAAGAGAATGTCTACAAGTATCTTGAGTCACTTGCGCAACTCGGTGGTAACTTCTGTCATGAGGAAAAACCAACTTGTCTGCAATGTCCAATGGCAAATGGCTGTCAATATCATATGTCTTATGATAAAAAGTCACGGCATCAACCGCAGAAACATGGGCTAGGGTTATTTAAAAGAGATAAACAAAGGACCATATGAAAAAAAATACATGGTGCCTCTTTATTCCCTGTACGCTTGTATTAGTCGTTCTTTTATCAGGTTGTGAAATAATATATCCACCGGTCATGTACGAAGCTGCTCCAACTAGAATAAGTTATGATCTTTCCTACGGGTATCGCATCAATAGTACTGGTACAGGATTGTACGAGATCACATACCTTTGCGATACCCCTGAAGCGCTGCTGGGAACTGTCACGTATAATCTCCTCTATAGTGATGAATACCAAACAAGAACCCTGTTCAATAATACCTTCATTTATTGGAATATTTCTAGTAAAGATGAAAAAACCTTTGAACTAGGGATAAGGACACAGGTTGAAGCGGAAAGTTTTTTAGTCGCTGATCTGAATGGAGAAGATGCTTTAACAATTGGACAGATTAATGAGACATACCCTGGAATAACCAATCAATTTACACGATTACAGGCCAATGAAACAATACGTTTTATAGATCCCGATGATCCGGATATAACAACAATTGCCAATGAAGTTTTTTCAAACGCTAAGACGAACAATTCTTTTCTGTTAGCAAAATCATTATTTTTCTGGTTGAAACAGCATATCCAATATCAAAGCCATCCTGATGAGAAAGTAGTACGACCGGCAGTGGTGACCTTAAGCAAAAAACAAGGGGATTGTGATGACCTCTCATTTGTTTATATCTCGCTTTGTAGAGCTCTTGGAATTCCTGCACGACTCATACGTGGATATTTGTTAACAGAGAATATTGATGGAACAATGACTGCTATCGCTCATGCATGGACTGAGGTGTTTGTCGGTGGAACAGGTAGCTTTAACGGATGGATTCCTATAGAATGTGCTTGTTGTTCAAGTTCCATTAAGACCGACGTCGATCAGAATTTTGGTGTTGAAAGTGCATTTCATCTGCGATTATTTACCGATGACGGCAGCAATGAATCGCTTGTATCCTCTCTTTCTGGAATCTCCTATATTACGTACTCACCGGATATAACCATTTCGCTTCAATCATTTGCTGATATCCGTAACTATCAAGAACTTGAATCAAAAAAACTCGTCATTACAGAGAAGAACATACGGCATTACGAATAACTTTCAAAAACAAAAACATTATTTCTCAGTACGGGTTTCAGACATTACGTGGTTGTGATTTTTTGGTCGATGACAAAACCGCAGAAGAATTTACTGCATACATGAAAAAATTCACCGATCTGTATATCTATCTTTCAGAAATCATAAAAAATCATACAACAGCATCACATCCATACATTCTTGATCTTGGTTGCGGACCAGGATTACTTTCCATTGAAATACTAAAACAGATTCCAGATGCTATAGTAATTGGTGTGGACCCACTGATAAAGATGTTATCATTAGCAAGAGATAACAGAGATGGGCCTAGTGTTCAAATATTCGAACCCGTCCTTGGCATCTCAGAAAAAATCCCTTTGAAAGATAAAAGTATCGATACGGTTGTAAGTCGATTTAGTCTACCATACTGGAAGCAACCGAATGATAGTTTTTTAGAAATACACCGTGTGTTAAAACCAAACGGGAAAATCATATTCGAAGCATTAAATCGGGATTTTCCGAAATGGAAACTCTTCTGCGTTCGCATTGGCATGTTATTCAATCGCGCAGGAAGAGATGTTACCAAGTATCACGTTGACGCCTATGAATTAGCACACACGCAAGAAGAAGTAGAGACGTTTCTTAAAAAATCAGGTTTTGTCATTCTTGAAAAAGAAGGGAAGAAAAACGAATGGAAATTTATCATTGTTGCCCAGAAAAAATAGTCTTTTATTTATCCTTATGACCATATATTATATTCATATATTTTTATACAAAAGGTATAAATAGTTTACAAATGTAATATTTCAATAGATATATGAAAATCGATTCAAGAATACGAATACGTTTAAAGAAACTGCTAGCAGTCAGTATAATTCTAATTTGTAGTTTACCTCTATTTTCTTTAGTAGAAACCAGTGCAAAAAGCCTTGAAAGTAATAGGAATAATGCAGCTCTGAACACAGAAAAACAAGATCTTTATCTTCTCCGTGTCGAACACTATTTATATGTGAATGCTTCAGGTGATGTCGGGATTTTTCATATTACATTCTCATTTCCACCAGATTATGCTTATCAAGTTCCTCTGCTGTTAGAGCTCTACAATGATAGCACTCTTTCAGCAATATTACATTATGATATCGAAAATGATTCGTTACCACCAAACAAAATTATTAACTTTACTTTAAATCCAATGAAAAAAAACGATAGTGTGTTGCTCCATTTCGCCTGTTGGGTTCTTTTAAAAAATCATGATTTCAGTGATCTCCCATCGTATGTAAAAATCCCAAAAAAATATCAATTACCTGAAGAAACGAAACTATGGCTAATCTCTACTCAAGTAGTTCAGTATCATAGTCTTCTTATTAGAAACAAAGCACAACAATTACATGGCTTGAGTGATAATCTTATTCGATACGCTAGTAGAATCGCACCATTTATCAAAAACCATAGATATATTTTTTTCGTCTTTGGGCTTCAAACCGGGCTGTTTCTATCTCAAGATGCACGAACTACGTTATTGATTAACGGAGAGAATGTTGGAAGATCCCACTTAGCATGTGCCTTTTTCAGAACATATCATATTCCAGCACGAGTTTTACTTGTGAATAATGATCAAGGATTCTGGACGCAAATGCATTACATGGTCGAATACTATTGCCTAGGATATGGATGGGTACTGCTGGAAACAACCAGGGGAATATCACCATATGCAACCTATCATCAGGTGATAAACAGAGTGTGTTACCCACAAGATGAAGAAGACACGAAAAAGGATTATATTTTTCCGTTTATGAAAGGAGAAGAACGGTGGTTATGGATTGATAATGAGGATGTGTCCCCCTATTATGTTGATTGTAACACGGGAAGTAAGAGTCAAATGTTTACTGAAACAAACGTCTCTACAGATCAAATGATTGCTGATTATGCGTTTGTATTGACTCAGATGGTGTTTCGTCAATATCAGGGATTTCTCGGGATGAACTTTAGTGGTGAAAACCAAGAGCATTTCCAAAACGCCATTATGTACCAGCAACAAGCGATCCTTATCTTAAAACAATCTCAGGACCTTGATGGCTACCTTACTTTTCTGAATATGGCCTACAATGAATATCAAGATATCCAGAGGTAAAATATTGAGGGTTTTGAATAACCCCGCATAGAAACCTCTATTTGACCCTTCACCATTCCTGATACGTAAGGAGAGATGAAGGTGAGTTTTGACAAATTTATATTGAAACAGCATTACCAAAAAGTGAAGGGTCTTGGGGAT
>DATLAF010000124.1:0-2392 GCA_035527635.1 Thermoplasmatota archaeon
TCCGTCTGTTATAGTACCAGCAAATAATCCATCAACCTCCAAATTTCTATTACCAAACAACGTATCGGTTTTATACTTAACATCAAAACCGTACACCTGGTTGTCATGATGATTGGCATCATACACACTGGTACCGATAAAGCCAATGTATGACTGTTTCAGAATGTCCTTTCTCACTCTCGCAACAGTGTAATTTGCTGATGGATATCCATCTTTCTTCTGTGTTTGCATTGTAAGCACACCCAATCTGAAAGAACCTGATTTCTGGGTGAGTTTGGCTCCCCCGAGAATCGGAATTTGTTCAAGATCCGGGGAAATGCCAATATTTCTGGAATAAAAGAGATTATCTCTGCCCATACTGAAACTGAATGTTTCTGAACCCTCAAGAAAGAAATCCCTTTTTTCCGGATACATGAGATCAAATTGTGTCAGGTTAATTTTTTCTTTGTCTGATTCGATCTGAGCGAAGTCAGTTTTAGCTGACAGGGTGAGGATTGTGTTGGATGTTATACCAATTTTTGCATCGAGACCATACTTGAATACATTATTTATGTCGTGATCGAGTACATTCTCAACGCCTGCAAGGTTGTAAGGTTTTACTTCGATTTGGTTACTTTGTGTTACAGGTTCAGCAATAGTGAGTGCACCCGCCTTTGATAATTGACGGATGCCGTCATTTCTACTCCAGCCACTCCAGAGCACTTCTTCATTTTTTCTCCGGATCATTCGCATGAAATTGATACCCCAGACCTGGGTATCGGTGTTGGGGAATCTCAATGTTTTAAAGGGAATAATAATTTCACATGACCATCCCTGATCAGTTATTCTCGAAGCGACATCCCATATACCGTTCCATTCCTTGTTGAGCCTTCTGCTGTTACTCTCAAATGTTGCATCAAAACGAGCACCATTGGGATTGACTGATAGATACATCCCCATTCGTTTATCATTGTATGTGTCGATGACAACAGTAAAGCTATCGTCACTTTTTTCAACATCAAAATCCCATTGCAGTTCTTTGCAGACAATCTTATCCGGTTTACTATCAAAACATACAACACCTATGTAGAGATTATCCATGTCATAGAGGATCCTCACCTCAGTTTTTTCCGAGGCAGGAGCTCCTTCAGTAGGCTCCCTCTGTGTAAAATCAGTAATGAGTTCTGCATTTTCCCAGTCGGGATCGTCCAAAAATCCATCAACTTTTATAGGTGATTTGATGGGATAGGCTTTAATAGATTCAATAACCATTGTGGTAGGAAAATTTTCCACATTCTTTACTTCAACTGCTCTATCATCAAAACTTGATACTCCTTTATCTGTTGCGAACCATTTGACATTCATATTATCAACGGTGATTGCATTAATCACATTACTTACAAGTCCGCTATTATAGGTATGATAACTCTTCCAGTTTGTGCCATCAAAACTTGTTACACCCCGTTCAGTAGTTCCAAACCATATCACTCCATTCATATCTACAGCTATTGCTCGCACGGAGTTATCTAAAAGACCACTATTATCTTTAGTATAGTATTTCCATATGTTTCCATCAAAGCTTGAAACAGATCTGACAAAATTATATGGATCTGCGAACCACATTAAACCATCATGGTCCTCCGCTATCGTAAAAACACACCCAGCAAGGCCATTGTAATTCTTCCATTTTATACCGTCAAAACATTGTAAATCCCCAATTGTACCAAACCATATATTCCCAATGGAATCAATATAAATAACATTTTCATAATTGGAATCAAGTTCACTATTTTTTTCTGTGTAACTGGTCCATGTGTTCCCATCAAATTTTGATACACCATCATGAGTTGCGAACCATTTTGCCCCACTTTTATCTACTGCAATATCATAAACCTCATTATCCACAAGCCCATCAAACCAAGTGTATGTTTTCCATATAGTACCATCAAAACTCGTCACACCGAAACCATCGTATCCGTACCCGAACCACATTACTCCCTCATTATCTTGAGCAATAGTCCATATGTTATTAGAAGCAAGCCCATCTTTTTTAGTATAGGTCTTCCAGATCTCACCATCGAAGCTCGACAAACCAGAAGTTGTTCCAAACCATAATACACCATCATTATCTACTGCTATCGAATGTACCCAAAATAACGCAAGATTATCTTTCTCCGAATAAGTTTTCCAAATACCCTGTGCAAAAGCTGAATTAAATACGAAGACTATTAATGTTACCGTTGAGGATATATGAATGATAGCTTTTATCATTTTAAATCCTTTTCATCAATTCAAAATCCTCGAGGAGTGTTTGCAGGTCTTCTTCATGTTCTACCTCATCCTGGAGAATCTGGAGAATCATGTTATAGGTTATTTGATCTTTATCTTTTATCATTGTGAGTTATCTGTTATA
>DATLAF010000125.1:0-2345 GCA_035527635.1 Thermoplasmatota archaeon
ATCACAGATGTTGAAATAAATGGTGTCAGACTCTTCTCAATATCTGAATTGCAGAGATATAACAGGGACGCTATACCTTGTTATATAATAGCGCCTATGTGATATCGTGTTAACGCTAACACCGTTTTCGGTGATGCTTATTGTATTGATTTGAATTCAATAGATTCTGATGGTCAACCTGGTGTAGTTCTAGCTGGTCATGACGAGATATTTGAAGGTGCAACTGAAGACGAGATAAGAGCAGCAATAGTAGAGATAACCGGTACATTTCGTGAGTTCTTGAGCAGATTTGCTTCTAAGGATTTGGCTCAGTATATCTACGACATTAGACAAGACTACAACAGCAAATGATTGTATTGGCAGTCTCTCCTCTTTTTATGGGAGGTGGGATTAGTGATCTTCTCTTTCGGAGGGATCATGATGGCAGGGGTGATGTTACTTCAATAACAGACGAAGGGAGGTACCTTTTAGGTCGTGGTTCAGGTTTGAATAAACACCATCTTCCTCAAGCGACAGTACAGTGGTTGAAGAATCTAAAAGCTGTAATAAAAGGGAAGTTCTATTGAAGCATATAATTACTGAATATACAGAACATAAGTTTACAGATTTAGGATCAGACTCATGTGCTGTGGTAAGGGCTTTTTTACCTTTATTTGCTAAGGAAAAATATGCTGGAAGAATTGTGCTCGTGAACAGCATAAACTTTAGAAACAGAAAAGAATATGGTATGTCCAGAAATGAGTTATATAAGGTTTTCTATCTTGATTCTGTTGAAACTGAAAGCTTAGTTAAGACTTGTGTTTCTCATGGCTGCATGTCTGTCCTTTTCCTTCCGAAATTGTTTTCAGAGTTACTGACAGAATATTTTAAATTCGGGTATTACCATAAGGAAGGACAGTCTTTTAATTTGAAACGCGATGGAACAAATAACACATTTTTAGAATTTCAGATGACTGCTTATAGTGAGTTACTTAAGACAGATATTTTTGATTGTTTTCCGGCGGGTTGTTCTTTCTCGCATGATGCTGATTTCTTCTGCACTATGAGATTTGGACAAGAGGACTGAGGGATATTCTAATGAGTCTTACTTTTTCACCATAAACTAAAAGATTTTTTATCAGTCAGTGTCCAAAAGCCCTCCGCCAATATGACACATTCGCCATGCATCCCGTCGAACTAGTTGACTAGCTAGGCTTTCCGACCAAGGCAGGAGAAAAGGCAAAAATAAAACGTCATTGAAAAGAAATACCTCTTGATTTTAATGGGAAATGTTGTATAATAATGAAAACTGGGGTAGCATAATTATATAAGATTGTGATGGGAGATATATTATGGAGTTAAAGCCACTTCGCAACTACAAGGGTGTGAAATATCCTACCCTGAAAGAATATTTCACAAAAAAACCGCTTAAGAAAGCCGCGCGAGCCATTGCTCTAACAGGTGCCCTTGCTGCACTCGCATCTCTGATGGGTTGTTTCAGCGGCGCTTAAAGTAATCATCGTTCGTGATATGTGGATACCTCTGCAAAACTGCAGCAATAGTTGCTGGTATCTAAGAATCCCTCCTGAGGAATGCATATGGAAATGATCCTGCACCTTACACATGATTGTCAGCTTTCCTGTACTTACTGTTATAGTGGAAAAAGACGAGAAGGTCGAATGTCTTGGGAGGTTGCCCAGCATGCCATAGACTTATTTTTTACCCAGCCCTGGTCGAGCGAAGGCAATTATCCTGAGATATGTTTCTTTGGTGGGGAGCCATTACTGGAATGGGAACTCATCAAGAAATGTATTGAATACGCAGAGTCGAAGAGGGCATCACTTAACAAACAATTTCTTCTATCGATAACAACCAACGGTCTTGCCCTTGACGAGAAAAAAGCTGCCTACCTACAAGCTAAGGATTGCGAGATCGTCCTCTCATTCGATGGTGTTCAGGCTTCCCAGGATGCAGCTAGACCTTTCCGCAACGGTAGTTCCAGTTTCCTTGAGACAAAACGTGTACTTAAGCTTCTTCTACAGGTCATTAGTAACCCAACAGTATGTACAGTTGTTTCTCCTGAAAACGTCGAATATCTTCCAGCCAGCATAGATTTCTTATTAGATGAAGGTGTGAAGCATCTTATATTAAATCCAAATTTTTTTACTACATGGGATGAAGAGCATCGAAATCTCTGGCGCGAAGGATATGAACATGCAGCTATGAAACTGGAGGAGAGTTATAGGAAAGGTGTCGCCCTGAACATCAAGCTTTTTACAGCCAAGATAATTACATACCTAAAAGGTGGATATGATCCTACTGATTGCTGTATGTTTGGATTGAATGAGATTGCAGTTGCGCCAAGT
>DATLAF010000126.1:0-2476 GCA_035527635.1 Thermoplasmatota archaeon
GACATCCGGTAGGATTGTTGTTGATTTGTTTTTTGTAAGAATTTCTTTTATTTTTTTTTCTGTAACACTATAATTCAAGAAGACCACCATAGCTCAATAATCAAGCAAACTGGTTTGTGAGTTTTTCGGGCCGAGAGGCACAGGGATGATTTCTTCATCTGTCGGAAGCTCAATGGTCCCATATTTTCCCCCACCACCTGGGATGATGATTACTTTATGGTCACGAAACGCCTGGATAGCTGCGGTTATCGCAGGAATCGTCACCCGGGCGACCTCGTGGAGATCCGCATCGAGAAGCACAGTGATTTCAGAGCCGAATACGTTGATGAGTTCTTCCCATCGTTTCGTGACACTTTGTGTGAACGGAGTGTGTTGCCCGAGTGCTTTGGTGATAATCTCCGAGAGCGGAATGAGGTACAGATACGGTGGTCGATGTTCAGGATGCTTTGGTTCTTTAAAGGTTGCAATTTCTCTAATGCGGTCTCGTACCCCTTTTTTAATGCGCTTCCCGCAACTGCATTTCCACCGTCTTTTGACAGCTTCATCAAGCTGATAATGAGTAAAGCAGGAGATGCACGCGGACTCATTATATTTCCCTTCCTGTGGTGGTAAACCAACATTTAACACAGGTTTATTCCCACCGGTTCGAAGGATTGCTTTCTTTATCTCCTCAAACGTCGGTTCATGGACCTCAAAACGAGTAAACTCTCTGGCAAGTCTAACAGGATGTGGACTATGGCAATCAGAATTTGTCAGAAAAGTGAGTCGATGAAGCTCCTGAATCGTATCAGCGTAATCGGTATCAGCGCTTAACCCAAGTTCGACAAACGAGATATACGGGGTAAGGTCACCATAACAACTCTCAAGGGACGGATGGTATGCATACATCGCGGTCCAGGGGGTGAACGCGTGGGCAGGACCAATGAGTGCGTCAACATCTTTTGCGAGTGTTGCAAGTTCCACTCCGTTCATATGCACGTTTGGTCGCCCGTCGGTCTCAAGGTTCTTTGATTTTGATTTGATGGTTTCTTTGAACGTTTCTATCGCAGAAAAACTAGGAAAATAGAGAAGGTGGTGGACACGAGATGCATCCTCAATTTCTGTGCTCAGAATGAACCTGGTATGGTTCATTTCAAGTGTCCCGTCGTCGATAATGGTACAACTTTTTATTTCTTTTAGCCAATTATTGTTCAAGCAATCCCCAGTCCCCATGACATCGATTCCTTTCCGGGGTGCCTCAACAGAAAGAGAAGAAATCGTCATTCTATCGCTGGTCGCACCAGAGTACCTTGAATGAATATGCAAGTCAGCGTTGATAAGCATAGATCTCACTTTTTTTCTTTGCAGGATTATTCTTTCTTTTCCTTTTCTTTGCTATTGTGTACGGTAGGTATATTCGCTGGTGATTTTTCTTCAAATAACTGTTCATGGGCTGTTATCTCCATTAGACCAGCCATGATGAGGATGATGCCAGCAAATAGCAGGAGATACGCACCAATCCCAAATCCCCATTGGAGCTCGATAGATCCTCCTTCGACATCAGTGGTTTGAAGGCTATATTGTCCGCTGAAGGGAGACGCAGAGATTGCATGCATCGCATCAAGCATATCTGTATTTCCTTCAATGTTTGGTGGAGAGATCGCTGGAAGTATTGATGCGACCGTTACAATGAAAATTAAAATAAGAATGAAGGGAATAAGCAGACGTATCCCGCGGAGAACATATTTTTTCCCTAGTTTCTTACTCTGCGAAATTCCAATGGTTGAAAGCACAAGGAACACAAGGCTAATACCGATAATCAGGTAGAAGGGTAACGCAAATGTTCCGAGAGGGACTGGTCCGCTTCGATTCGGAAGTCGTATCTGAATTCCATTGATGCCATCCACTGAGAGTGCATTAAACGTACCTGTTTGTTGGTACGATGGGATGGTGACGTTAGCGGTGACGGTATACCATGGAGAGAACAACGCAAGAGCAGTCATGATGATAACAACAATGCAGAGGATATTACCAATGCTTTTTTGGTTTGAACCATTTATGTAAAAAAGCGAAAAGATCCGAGGCCCAAGCCCGTATTTTTTCTTTCGTCGATAGATGAAAAACATCAAAAGGAGAAGAGAAAGTAGTGTAACAAGGGCAAATAACATCACGAAGTTATAGACAAGCCATTCAAGGAGGAAGAGATTATCGTTTGCGGGTTGAAGTCCGGTAGCCCATATTTGTGGTTGCCACATGGTACCAGTTTCTCTAAACATAGGTCCATTTGGTCCTGCTTCTCCGAGAATTGCTGCTTCATCTGCTGCTGATTGGTTTGCCCCAGCCCAACCCCAATGTCCACCGAAGGCTAACCAGGGTTGATTATCCAAAACATCGATAGTGTATTCGGTCGGTCGTAAGACTTTACCACTATCACCAACTGTATCGCTTGCTAAACCGATTTTACCGGAGTACGATTTGATGTAATTTGCATGGCTCC
>DATLAF010000127.1:0-3027 GCA_035527635.1 Thermoplasmatota archaeon
TTTCAGAGAATGCTGAGGAATGAAAATGGGTACTACTTGTCAAAAAAGATTTAAATACTTGCAAGACGACCAAACTATGATGTGGGAGCATTCTCACGGAATAGAAACCGTCGTGGTTTCCTTGCGACGAGGTGCTCGTATCAGGTGAGACAATGGTTGCATTTGTGAAGATCTCAAAAAAAGGCAAACTCGTACGGATCAAAGAAGTCTCGGACAATTATCGGGATAAAACGTATCGATGGAATGAAGACGAGTAATCATCTCTTCTATTTCTTTTTTTGCGCTAGGTATTCCCAGTTCTGTTCCATCCAATACTTGTCCATATCCCGAAGTACTTGTTTTTTGTTTATCGAAGGGTCATTTGGTTCGTAGGCAAAACAGAGGAACCGTTCTCCGTTTTTTGTCTCCTTCATCTGGTCCATGCGGTTTATCATGCAGGGTACTTCTTCTGTCGGATCGTTATTCTTCAGACAGGTGAGGCATAAGGGTGGTATGGGTACTGTTGTTTGGTCAATTTCTGTTCCGTCATCTGAGAAATATCCTTCTTTTATGGTCATTTCTTACTCCCCGTCTATGATTCACTTTCATTAATCAATCTTTCTATGAAATAGTTACCGTTGATTTTTCATATAATTTTTAGTGATCCTGTATTTCAGGGAGATTTTGTTGTCCCTGGTGCGTTGGTTTGTTTCTTTTTCAGTAATTCCAATTGATAGAGAAGAGCTGGATGATGTATCAGGATAGCTTTATCGTTGAATAATATTTCAGGAACGATTTTTTGTTCATTGCGAAATGTATCAATAAATTGTTGTTCTTTTACTGTAAAAGATAACATTTGTTTAAGGAAATCTATTGCATCTTTTTGTATTTTTTCTGCATCAAACTGGTCATTGCCTCGAATAAATTGTCTAAGTTCTTGACGTATTCTTTCTAAATCATAGTCTTCTATTCTTTCTATGATATCTGTTGTTCTGTCTTTTTCGATGAAACAATAATACACGCTCGTATATTTTCTTGTCTTTGTTAGAGAAATGTTTTGTCGTCGGAGGCAAGATACATCGAAGATATCTCTTGGTGCTGTTCGTTCTATACACGCCTTTATTTTTTGTGCAGTAAGTTCCTCTAACGAATAGGTCGATATTGCGAACATCGGGATATCTGTAAAAACGGATGGGAACTTTTTTGTTATGATCTTGTCAATCGGAATGCGATCGAGATAGTTTATTTCGATTTTTATGTGATCCTTTGTGTTTCTGAGTGTCGTATATTGAAGGTTGTGTCGAGAGATGATGTAGGATGAATCTTTTTCTTTTATGTCATATCCAAGCTCTCTGCCCATTGTTTGTATCAATTGTGTCATGATGGGGCGTGTTGTTTTCATATCGTTACGTTCAATAGAACCAGTGAAGTTTAGGTCGATATCGATGGAGAGTCGGGGGATGTCGAGATGAAGAAAATTGAGTGCTGTTCCGCCTTTCAGGGTGAGGTTTTTACAGAGCGCTTTGGTCTTTTGCATTTCGTTAAGGACTCGAGTAAGGTGGTATGTTTTTTCTAAGAGATCAAGGTTGAAACCGGTTTTTTGTTGTATTTTCTCAAAATCTCTTCTGCTAAGCATGAAATACCTCTGTTATTGTTCTGGGTACAACGATATTCCATTCGTGTTTCAGAACTCCTTTTCTTGTTGAATCGAAATAGTAAATATTGTTTCCACTGTATTTTTTAATCTCGTTTTTTATTTTTTCCGGAAATGAGACGTTTTCCAGATTGTCTAGGATATATCCAATGCGACGGGCGAGCACCTTGTTCTTAAATCTTTTGATATGTGCAAGAAGATTATCCCAGTTTATCTGTTCAAGGTTTTTGAGACAGGTGATGCTTTCAATCCAACCTCCCGCGTATTTTGGTTTATTTACGATGTCAAGAATAGTCCGTTCTTGGTCTGATAGAGGAATCGTTTCATTGGAATATTGCATTGTTGTGATACCAAAAAATCTGTTAGGGATAACATGAATGAATTTGATGGTGATCTCGTGGTAGAGGATGTTGCGTTGGTGTTGTGGTATGGTTACGTATATTTGAGTTGTATATCGTTCTGCAAGTCCGTAAAACGAAAGAGCGGTATAGTGTGAAAGAAATGCATTATCAAATGATTTTGCTGCTATGAGTACTGCATCTTCTTTATAGAGTTGCTTGTCTAAAATTATTGATTCTGGTATACGGACATACAGACCTGGTTTTACTCGCTCGGCTACTTGTTTTTTAACCATTTTTGATGCAAGATTACGGGCATGCTGAGGGGAAATATTCAGGGTATCGACAATATCTTGTAGGGTGAATACTCGCTGGTTTTTTTCTCCTAGGGTAAAATAGAGGTGCTGTTCTAAGTGTGACATCGATGTAAACATAGTTACTTAATGTTTTTTCACAAATATAACTGTTTTGGTCAAATTTTGGAAAAAAGGTTCAGTAATGGTAAGGGTGTTTTCTTTCGTCCATGATTCCCTAATTATAAAAAAATATTCAAGGTAAATGGTAGGTGACGAGTTTGGGAAATGATACCGGTGACGACTTTGGGAATTTGCAGATATTGTATGATTTTTGATTTGGTGTTGGTGTGTGTGCTTCGATATCGTCGATGGGTTGATTGAATCCAACCTTGAGTAGGTACTTTATTACTACGATGTGCGGGTCCTGTCGTCGTCTTCCTCTGTTTTTAGGGATTTTTTTTGTTTTTTTCTCCAAAAGACTTTTCTACAAAAATTATTTAATTTTCATAGTGATATCCCTTATGCGGATGGAGTATCAAAATGAACCACTTTTTGAGTGGATTTTTTTCATTTTGGTATTTGGTCAACTCAGATTAATAAAGCTTTAGTGACAAAGCATACCATATCAAAGATCTATGGTATTTGGTAGAGATGGTGAGGGATCGATGCAATTACAATATAGAGAAGATTTGGAGGAAAAAAGAATACCAAGGGATTCTTTTAAAGCAATAAAAATTTTTATTATTGTGTTTTTTTTGAT
>DATLAF010000128.1:0-7306 GCA_035527635.1 Thermoplasmatota archaeon
AAGAAGCTCTTCCATGACAGAATTATCATAGAAGAGGGGGGGTTGGAGATAAAAAATGTGATGTCAGTGGGATATTTTTTTGAGTTTGTTGGTAAATGAACCTCTGGTTTCCTTTGTTTTTTACGCTATACATTATACAAAGGTTTATATAATTAAGAATTATCTTTATGGAAATAATATTGAATTATGGGGGCTCGTAAATGAAAAGTATGGTATATATTGTAATAGGAATACTCGTATTTAGTGGGGTTTCGACACTGGGTATGGGAGACGCTGGTGAAAAACAAAGCAATGTACGGTTCTCCTTTTCAGAGCCGATGGTTGTCGACAAAGAAGCATTTGTTGAAGTACGATCTGAAGGCACAAATGCATGGATCTTGAATGCAGGTAATCCCATGCTTCCAATCCGCGTTGAGACGTTGGTCCTTCCTTTTGGTGCGACGATACAAAACATTATCTGTGAGGTATCCGGCGCTCAAACCAAGGTGCTTTCAAAGAAGGTTATGCCTGCCCCTCAGCCTATGCGATTGAATGATAACATAGCGGTGTCTGGTCAGCCACAGATGAAACAAGAGATCTATGACTCAGAGAGTCTTTTCCCAAATGACTGGATGAGCTATCATGTCGGTGCTGGGCTTGACCAGAACAACCAGCATAAGACGTTTTTGACGATTAACACCTATCCTGTCCGATACGAACCAGGATCTGATATGCTTCATTATGCGCAGACCATCGACGTCACGGTCACCTATAAGGCACCGCAGGTGAGTCCTTTTCCGCTATCGACCGAGTATGATTTAGTCATTATCGCTCCGCAGAAGTTTTCCAGTGCGCTGCAGCCGCTGGTAGACCATAAAATCGCAAAAGGAGTCAGTACGACCCTGAAGACAACGGAGGTTATCTATGATGAATATACCGGGTATGATAAACCTGAGCAGATAAAATATTTCATTATGGATGCACTGGAGACCTGGAATACTTCATATGTGTTGCTGGTGGGCGGTCTGAACTCACTGCTGTACGCAAAAGGACGAGACAATGTCAACGAAGGGTCAAAGGATTGGTATGTCCCGGTCCGATACTCGAATCTTGATGAGGGTGAACCAGGGTATATCTCAGATCTGTACTATGCAGATGTCTACAATGATACCGGTGGTTTTTGCAACTGGGATTCCAATGGGAACCATATTTACGCGGAGTTTAAACTTGGTGGGGATAAGCTTGATCTGTATCCTGATGTCGCCCTTGGTCGACTGTCCTGTCGTAATACGAGGGAGGTAAACGCAGTCGTCGATAAGATCATTCATTATGAAAGCGGACCAGCGGACCCCTCTTGGTTCAATAAGATGGTGCTGGTGTCCGGAGACGGGTTTTTAGACCAAGAGGACCTTGACATCTCATGGAACACCAACGCGCTCTCGAACGGAGCATATACGATTTATGCGCAGAGTACGAACAACGAGAGCATCTCAGGGCCTATCGATATGATTCATGTAACCATTGATAAGACCAAACCAACGACCCTTACCTTTAACCATGATGACCATCTGATCACCGGGTTGAACTATCCGTTCCCCCCGGTTGCTGAGATCGTGTCTGTCTCCGAAGGAGACATCCTGGGGAACACGGATTACTCCTATACCCCCACGGAACGAGAGGCATACCTCAATGATCAGTTACATTGGGCGAATCTACAGTATAGCAGTGGGATCCTTAAAATCCGGGGGAAAACCTACGACCCGCGGCCCTATGGTGTTGAAACCAGCATCCATGTCTGGGTCAACAACAGCGGTGGGACAACGGTCTTCGATGTGACGAAAACCGGGTATAAGATGTACTATGAAGGGGAATGGACAACCGGGGAACAGCTGTTATTGGGAAGAGCAGGCGCAGCATACTATATGCCCTATGAGTTCCAAAAAACCTTCCTCTGGAGCTCCAATGGGCAGTGGACCGGTCAGACCGAGGTGATCGACACCATCAGCGAGGGTGCCGGTTTTGTGTTCTTCTCTGGTCATGGCAGTCCTGCGGTGTGGAGCAACCACTACCCGGGGATCCCTGGGAATCGGAAGAACGCAGAGGTGAAAGGATTATTCGTCCTCAACATCGGCTTACCTGTTTTTCCCATGGATAAGATATCCAATCCGTACAAGAACCCAGTGGTCGTCGTTGGCGGCTGTCATAACAGCATGTTTAATGTATCAACGATCCCGACGCTTCTGGACACAAAGAACCTGCATATGACCCATTCGTATGGTTTTCCGACCGCCGAGTGCTGGAGCGAGCGGTTCGTACGGCTCCCCAAAAAGGGTGCAATCGCAACGATGGGAAACACCGGGTACGGGTATGGGATCCTTAACGAGTATTGTACCGTCGGTGGGCTTGATAACTATATCACCACGGAGTTCTTCGTCCAGTACGGTACTCACGGGCGTCATGTCCTTGGGGAGGCGTACGCGGGGACACTGACCGAGTACATCAGTCATTTCAAGGGACTTGGCGAATGGGATGTGGCACATCAGAAAACCGTGGAACAATGGGTGCTGCTTGGTGACCCCAGCCTTCTTATCGGCGGGTATCCTTCGTAGAAAGAACCCTTTTTTTTCTTTCTTTTTTTTTTATTTTACCGTTCTTAGAAAAAAGTCGTGTAGTTTTACGATGCTAGTGATTTTCCGCGCTTTGGTAACGATATCATAGGTGGTATGATCGTACAGGGAAATCTCTGAGGAGGCATGGTTTTTAAAAAATAAAAAGGGAGAAAGGAAAAGATACGAAGAGTCTTATTTCACGAGGATAGCTAGGATTAGGAAGAGAAACACGTTGGCTGTTTTTTCTGCAGTGATTCCATCATCTGCCGTCAACGAGACAGTGAATGATTTTTTCCCCAGGCCAAACACCACCATATGTAGTATCGATAGTTCACCCATGGGCAGGTTCGTTATCATCCCTGTTTTCTGAGCAGGGATGACCAAACCACCTGCGAATACAATCTCCCAGGAGATGTTGGTGGCATCAATCGTGCCAGTGTTGTTGATGGTTGCGGTGATCCCCAGTCCACCGGTTATTTCAATATCCAGGCCAGGCCCATCAATCGTTATCGTAAAGGGACTCCAGATACTCTCTGCACCATACGCGTCTTTTGCTTTGACCTTAATAAGGGTATAGGTACCGGACTGCGACCAGGTGTGGTTCACCATCACCATCATGCCAGAGGGAAACGGACCGACCCATCTGCTGTTGGTCCCATCACCCCAGTCAATAAAGTACCAGACCTCATCATCATCAGGGTCGGTCGTGGTGAACGTATAATTTAGCAGGGATCCAGCAAGCCCTGTCGAAGGACCGGAAATGGTCGGGGGCAGTGGCGGGTTGTTCTGACTGGTTCCGTTTGCATGACCGACCAGTGCGACATGCATTGCGACAAGATTGGTCTGTCCGGATAGTCCAAGGGCTGAGCGTAACCCGTTTTGATCGGTGATAACCGACAGGACATTTCCCGCTAAGTTCAGGGCAGCAGCCTCCAGGAGGATGTTGTGAACGATGGCACCAGACTCGTACCACCACCAGGTCAGATAGCTCTGGCTTCCTACGTTCTTATCCCAGAACGGGATGACGATCCAGGGTGACGAGGCAACCGAGATGTTGTCATGGCCAACTGCGTTCTCAATCAACGGTCTTTTATCACCTGAGACGATCAATGAAAGGGAATGTGTGGCTGGTGCGTACTGGTACACGCCGCTTTGGTTGGCTGCATAGATCTTGAACGGATAGATGTTGATGGCGCTGGGGAGTGTGCGATGCCGCTTGTGGTTGATATTATCATACAGGTAGGAAGTCCCATACGAGCACCACAGGAGCTGGGACTGCTCAAGGACGGTTAATTCCGTGGCGTTCCACTCGTTGATGATCTGACGGGTAGTGACCGCCTCTTCCAACGTCAGTGTGTTGTTGACCACGGGTGGTAAGTTCGACGCAGGAAGCGGGTTATAGGTAAAATCATAGGGGGTCGGCGGATGTCCCAGATGCATGATGATCTCTGGTTTTTCATTTGCTGGAAGATCAAGGTTGTAGAGATCGTTGACGCTCATCCCGGTGGTAATCGTCGCTAAGTCCAGGGCATTTGCATCAAAATACACGTTCTGTGCAATCATCCCTATCTGAGCCATCCCTGCCTTCTCATCAGCAGCGATGCTCTGATTCCATACCAGACCAAACTTAATCGGAGCACCCGTGTTTTGGCCGAGGTACAGATAGTTCCCGGTTTTCCACAAGAGCAGCGAATGGTTGGTAGGAACATAGATGTACGTCGCATCATTGCGTATCACATACATCGTCGTTGAATACGTCCCGTTCGGACTATATATCGTTCGTGCACCGGTGGTGGTGATTCCATACGCAGCCCACAGGACTGTGGATAATTCCGAATCAGTCACCGGGGTCGCTGGATAACCCGTATGAAATGACATCCTACGAGATATTGATCGTTCAAGCAGCATATCTACCGGCAGAGGCGCGGGCAGTGTAATCCAATCTCTCGTGGTATCTCCTTTGCCTTCATCAGTCGATTCGAGATCCGGTTTCGCGCTGACCGGTACGAATGCAGCGATGAGAAACAGCATACAGAACAGGATACTTACTAATTTCTTTCTCATGATTATCCCCTTATATATTGTTAATTGTGTATCGTTTATATAAAAGTACTGTGCAATGGATATATAACAGAAGGGATAGGTTTTCATTTGGTCCCGTTTCTCCCTCTATTATTGTTAAATAGTGTGGAGGAAGGAGGGATGTTATACTGTTTTTGGCACATACGAGAAATCCTTCATCGTCTTCTTTAGGGGCGATCGTTTTGTGTTCAATGCAACGGGGGAGTACAGGATTGAATTCTTGAAAAGTGCGGTTTGTTTTTTTTTACTATCCCTGTTAAATCTCTGAAAAATATTTTCGTTGAAGAGATGAGAGGTGAATTGTTCATTCCTATGATTTTTTTTTATATTTTTTTCAGTTTTGTCATTTGACGTACACAAAAACAGAGTCCTACGGTGGTGAATGTAAAGCTCCGGCGGGGAAAGGATATTTTTCCACCCGGTTTAGACGAGGATGAAAAAATTTTTTTCCGCTCCGGAGTACTTCTGTCATAATCTGCAGGGGTTGATAAAGATTCGCTTACGTTCAAGGAGACGTGTTTAAGGAAGAAATGATTTTTATCTTTACCAAACATTTAAATGAATCAACGGTGATATGAACTCGTACCCTGTTGTACCAGGGGGAGAATCAAGACATGAGAGTAATGAAACTGAAGAATCTGTTTGTGATATCAATGATGCTCGGTAGCATTTTTTTAGTAGCTGCAGTTTCGGTTAGGACTGTTGAGGGAACCAACATAGTTGAGGCTCATGACGTCTGTTCAACTGATCTTCTCTTGAAGAGAGCGTTTCTGTACGGCAGATTTCAACATATGACTGCCGAAGGTGATTATGCTACTGTTGAGGCAGTCAATCTACGGATTATTTTCTTCGGACCAGTTCAATTTTTTCACTTTACCACCGGGGATGCGATAACATTCTCAACTCAGGATAAGGGGATAGTACTTGCGGATTCTTTCTTGATTGGACGTTTTACTGTCGTCCTCCCGATCAATACCAATAGCATCGCCGTGATGAACACAACGATGGGGACCATTCTCGTCGAACTCTATGAGGATACAATGCCGCTCACCACTGCGAATTTCATTGCACTTGCTAATGATGGGTTTTATAATGGTCTTGTGTTCCATCGTGTGATCAAAAATTTTGTGATACAGGGCGGCGGGTACTATCCGAACGGGACTGAAAAAATAAGCCCCTACGGTCCTATTGACCGTGAGATAAACCCTGCGGTTCATCATCTCGATGGAACGATCGGCATGGCCCGAACTAGTGACCCGGACAGTGCGACAAGCCAATTTTTTATCGATGACGGAGCTCAACCATATCTTGAGCCGAATGGCTCTGACCCCCATGGTTATGCAGCGTTCGGCAGAGTTGTGGTAGGTATTGACGTTGTTCGTGCAATCGCTCGGGTGGAGACGATGACAAAATATGTGTTTATGGACGACTGGCCAGTCAATGATGTAATCATCAATACTATCACCATCGTAAGTTCATAAAAAAGGGTCGAGAGGGAATAGCAAAACGACCAGAGAGGAAAAAAGGGAAGAAGGAAAAAAGATTCTTAACATATATCAGGTAATTATTTGTATTATTGATTATAAGAATGTATGGATTTTCTTTAACGCTTGTTCGATTTCAAGTTTGTAGTTGGGATTGATGAACACTTTATCTCCATGTCGATGTGGGATTTTAATGACGATGCCTTTTCTGATTAATTCATCCATTTCTGTACGTATTCTTCCGATGAGATGTGATGGAGCTGCTCTGACAACGTTATCAATCTGAAGTGTCGCATTGCGTCTAAAACATCTATTGCGCCAGAGTTTAAAGAGTATATCGAGTTGTAGTTCAGTGAAATTCATTCTTTCCCCCCTTGGTGGATGTGCTTCGTGATACATAAAGATATTTTGTAAATTTTTTTTACATTGATGTAAAAAAATTTATATACTTGGACAGGTCATATAGTTATTCAGATAACGCGGTGTATCAACATGTTCAAAGATATATTTGGCAACAATCCTCAGACAAAGATTCTAGATTTTTTAGCAGATTACCCTCGATTTGATTATTCAATATCAGAGATCGCACAGAAAGCCGATGTGAGCAGACCGACGGTGTATAAAATTATCAAAACATTGGAAGAAAAAAAATTAGTGATAAAAACAAGGGAGCACGGTACGTCCTCGTTGTACCAACTCAACAAGGAAAACACCTTGGTCCAGGTCATTCTCAAATTTGATTTTGAGATTGCTTCGAAAGTTGCAGAAATCGAAAGCAATGAGCCTGTGAAACAGTATACGCCTGTTTTAACGAAATCGAAAGCGAAAGCCGCTGTTTCCTAGGTAGTGTTGGAAAGGTTTGTTTCATAGTAAGGAAAAAGGATTAGCAATAAGGTTTTGCGTATCACCATAATGTTTTCAGCTCTTTGGTGAAGATATCATAGGTGCTTTGATCGTAGAGAATGAATCTGACAAGTTCGATGTCCTGGTGTTCTTTGAGGTATTGGATAGTGGTTTGGAGTGCGATCCGTGCCGCTTCATTGAGTGGGTAGCCGTATGCTCCGGTGCTGATCGCAGGGAACGCGATGCTTTTCAGGTTCTTTGCTGAGGCAAGTCTGAGGCTTTCTTGGTATGCGCTTTTGAGGGGTGCTG
>DATLAF010000129.1:0-7863 GCA_035527635.1 Thermoplasmatota archaeon
ATATAATCTTTCGGTGCAGTAGGCATCAGTTTTAATTCAAGTTCACGGGAGACATACCGATAGTTTCTGCCAATCTCTTTTCGTGGCATTTGTGCGATATTACTAATTTCGTCTAATGTCCGAGGGACATGACATTGCCGGCACGCTGCATACAATGAAGCAGCAGTCATGCCTTGAATGCTCCGTCCTCGTACTAAATTCTTCAACGCTGCTTTTCGGTAAATCACTGCGGCGGTCTCTCGTACAGATCGTGGAAGACCCATCCCGGAGGCGAGTCTGTCGATTCCAGATAGAGCAAGTGCTAAATTCCGCTCGGTCGCATCGCTGATCCGAACACGTCGCTGCCATTTTCGTAGCCGATATAATTGCGCCCGGTTTTTTGTTGGAATGGATTTCCCATATGCATCTCTGTTTGTCCACCCAATCGTTGTACTCAGTCCTTTATCATGGATAGTATAGGTCATTGGAGATCCCGTTCGAGACCGTTTCTCCCGTTGTTCGTTATCAAATGCACGCCATTCTGGGCCATGATCAATGATATCTTCATCAACAACAAGTCCACAACCGGAACAGACTAATTCTGCTCGAGAATAATCCTTACTTAGATGTCCGCTCCCACATTCAGGACAACAGATAATTTCTTCTATTTGTTGCTTATTTTTTTTCGCCAAATCAAATCAACCCCCACATCTCTTTTTCCAGAACTATATGGTTTGGTAATTCCTTTGAGAGGTTTTTACCGTTTCAGTCTTCGTTATTTTAAGACTGCTGTGAAAGAACAAAAATAAAAAATCTCAAACATTCGGTTCAATGTAAATGTGAAACTCTTATCTCCATTCCTTTTATATAGAGATATGGGTCTGTGGCCTTTATATTGTTTTGCACTGAGTTATTCGGTGTAGTTCATATGTAGTTGTAAAAGAGAAAGTGGGAGAAACAAATTGAAAATCAACAAATAATTCGAAGGTGTAAGATTTTAATCAAAAACTATATAGATATATTCATAAATATTATATTTATATGAAAGATAAAGTACTTGTTGTTTTAATTTGTGCGACAGTACTTGCCTCTCCTGTTATTACATCAATATCAATAAATATTAACGCGAAAAGAGCAGGTAGTTTTTACGAAGGAGATGACCAATTAATAAAAGAATCTCCAAATAACTGCATAAATAAAGATAATAGGACAAATTTTATCGTTCCGCAAAAAACACAAGTGAGTTTTGCCGCATTTACTGATACTCATATAGGAACTAGATATCAGAATCCTCTGTACAGGACATCTGGTCATCTCGATAACCTCGGAGAAGATTTAGTGAATTCCACGAATCTCCTTGATTTTACAATACATCTTGGAGACATTATTCATCATAATACCGGTCAAGTGAATGGAAGAGGTTTACCTTGGCTCGTGAACCAATATAAGAATAATTTGAAAGCGTTTCTCATATCTCATATTCATGTACCCTTCTATTGTGTCCTAGGAAATCATGACATAAACGATTATCAGATGAACAGAGGTGACTCCCACAATCTCACCAAATCATTAATCGACGAACTCAGCATGAACAACCCAGTATACGCGATGATGTACGATGGCATACTCTTCCTTATTGTTCCAGAGTTAGGGTACATCACATGGACCCACCCTGTTGAATACGAATGGATTGAATATATGACGAATCTGTACCAAAATACAACTACCATTATCCTCTGCCATCAAGCAATTGAGGATACCACTAAGGAAGAGCGCAAAACACCATATTGTGGGAAGCAGGATATGGAGTGGTGGGCGACTCTCTTTCAGAATAACCCACAGATTAAAATGTGGATCAATGGCCACAATCACTTCCCCGCCTGGTATGTCGGAGATAAAAGCACTGGAGACACAAACCCAACCCAGACCTTTGGACATGAGATGGCGTTTTCTGCCCCGTACCCTCAAATGGACTGGACGCTTGAACAGGAGGTAAATAGAATTGTTATCTATAATATTACTTCATCAGGTATTACTACGAGTGCTTGGGAAAATATTGGTCAGGGTGGCCATTGGGTATCAGATTATATTCATTCATGGAATTTTTCAACTACTTTTAATCCAACTACTGAAAATTGGTATTCATTTCCGATGTTCCTCCAAGATAATGAAACGCAATTCACTGATATGAAATTGTTATCCCCGGATATCACCTTGCAGCTGATCGGCACCGTGCCAATGGAGCTTTTCTTTGATTCACGAATGGAATCACCCAGCAGCAACGATAAGATACAAGAGGTGATCCTTGGATTTGGGAATGACCGATCAGGTAATGTCAATTGGACTAACCCAGGTATGCAAGTCCATGGGCCAACTTGGATTACATTCCCAGAGAAATATCCTCATCAGGGTTTACAGGAAGACGGGAGGAGCGGACAACCGTACCGTTCGTTTCCGATGGGAACGATATGTGCCGCTGTCCCTGGTCAAACATACAATTTCACGATGACTGCTCGGTGTCTTTCTGGTACAGGGAGATGTACCATAAATGTCAGTTGTAGCGATTGGGAGACAACATCACAGTATAGTGTGCTTCCGAATAGTGAAATCCAGGTGTTTGCTCATACGTTTGGATCGGATTATGAGACAATTCATGGGGCATATACGGTTCCTAACAATACGAATGCGTGGTTTTTACAGGGAACCGTAGAGTTCCTTGATTCTATCGATTATGATGTATCTTTGTTTAGTGTGAAACGGGAACGTACGAGTGATACGACAGATAACTTCCATTTATGTCTGAGTGGGTGGTGGTATAATGTTACTGGGACTCTTGCTGAAAATGAGATGGCTAATTTCTTAGTAAATCCGCAGTTTCTATGCGATGACGAGGGTGTTATGAATTTTACTGCGTTTATAGATGGAAACCAGTACGGTATGGTGAACCTTATCTATCACGAACCTCTCCTGTTGGGTATGAACGCACGGTTCCGAGTGAATAGTTATATTGATGATGTTTTTAATCTAAGTCTTACAAAGACGATTTCACGAAACTTTGCTCTTACTTCGATGATTTGGAATTCAAAGGTCTTTCAGAAACTCCCCTTTGTTACTGAATTATTTGTTCGGCTTCTGATGAAAGGGCTAACCCGCGGTGTTCTTTCTTTGATTCTGAATAAGATGGTTTCAGGGATTCCTTCGACGTTTACGATGTTTCCCTTCAGCACCAATCCTATGTATGAGCATGTTGATATTACTGCAGATGATGGGTCTGGTATGAAGTATATTAGTAAGAACGGGAATCTCTGGTTTACCTGCAATTGTCCGAATAGTGAGGAACGCTTTGTTGAAGTTATGTTACCAAGGAGATAGACGATTTTAAAAAAAAATGGTGCTGGGGAGCAGGCAATAAGATTTATTTGTGACATAACTCCAAAGTTCGTCTATTACACGAGTTCCATAGAAACGTCCTTGATGGTAAAAAAAAAAAAAAAAAAAAAAACAGGAATACAGATTAGGCTTTTTTTCTTTTTTTCTATCAATCATTAACGAATATTGATATAGGGAAGTGACTGAAAAGACAAATAACTTAACAAGACATTACGGAGAAAGGCAAAAATGCGAGACAAACGATTTATTGCAGAACATCGAGGCGGGCTTCTAAAAAAGGAGCAGCACTATCAGTTAATTCAATGGGCTTGCGACTGCGCAGAGCATGTATTGCCTCTCTTCGGTGAAAACATAGATGAGCGACTAAAAAATGCATTACAGGTGGCTAAAGAGTGGAGACAAGGAAACGCTTCAATTGGTGACGCACGAAAGGCTGCAGTAGGGGTACATGCAGTAGCACGCGAAGCATCAAACCCGACCACAATTGCTTTGGCTCGTTCTGTTGGACACGCTGTTGCAACCGCTCATATGACTGACCATTCATTAGGAGCAGCGTGGTACGCGTTAAAAGCTGTGAAACATGCGGGAGAATCAATAGATATGGAAAGAAAATGGCAAGACGATCAATTGCCATCAGAAATTAAGGAACTTGTCCTCATAGCAAGGGAAAATAAAAAATTTAAAAAGATACGATGAACAAAAAGAGACCAAGACCTAGCTAAAAAGGTAGAACAGAGGCATTCATTCGATAAAGTGATCTGGATACTCCCCTGCATGCACTGGGCCGTTTAGAGTTCCATTTTTTCGTATGATGTAGTTCAATCCGTATTTGTGCTTCTTCATTGTTGTGTGAAGTTTATCATGGCATTTCTGACATACTCGTATTGCTATGTTTCTTTTGTAATCTATATGATGAATGGATAACTTGTGGTCATTAAGATATTCAAGCAGTTCTTTCGCTGGTTCCTTTTTTCTTAAAATCTGCTGTCTCTCTTCTCTTGAGATTAATTCTTTGTCACAAATTTTACAGTGATATCGTTTTAATTCACTCATTGTATCAATCTTCAAGGAATTCGATACCCTTCAATGTTTATGTCCAAATAAAAGTTCTTCAAGTCACTGGAGGGGATTGAAATAGGTGCTGGGTGTAGGCCGTAAGCCTCTTTCTGTTTTAACGGCATTTGTCTAATGCGCCCTACCTACGAGCAGTCTGAATAACTGATCCCGATGTTTGGGCTTGCTCCAGGAGCAGATTGGCCGTTTCACCAAATCCCAAGGAGACCTCATCACCGAGTGAATCATCGCATAATCCAAGGGCTGTGTCGTTTCTGTTCCTCTGCTAAGACTCTCGCCTTACCTGCTTGCACAGGATCCTGATTCAGAGTGAGAGAGGACTTTCCTCAGCAACCTAAAAAGGTCACCGTCAACCGTCCACCTACGCCCAGCAAAATGGCAAGTATTCTTTAACGGTTATAAACTTTGTCCCCCACCCCACCCACGCTTCTTAAGGATATATACACGGTTTTTTCATGTGAATCGTGATGCTGATTCACGTTGATTGACCATTACTCCATGGAAATACAATTGGGTTTTCAGGGTTGTCAAAACCAATGCAGGTACATCGATTGAGAGTTCCGCCAAACACTTCTCACCAGCAGAAATAAAGGATACATTCGTGGTCTCTTGATTGTACATTCGGCTCATATTATCATAGAACGCCCCATGAACCTCGATAGCAGATGCTGCTGCAGTCCCGAGATTTTCAAGAACCATTTTGACATGCACATAATCCCCCCCGGTGCTTATTTGAAACCGAGTTGCGCTTTTCCAGTTATGAACAAGAAGTGGTCGTGACGAAATCGGATACACGCTTATATTGGTGAGACCCTGATATTCTGGGGGGACTCTCCCAAGTGTCATATGAAGCGTGGTCGTTTCTAAAAAATAATATTGATCGATGTAATACGAATAGAGAGGAATCGTCTCATTGACATGGACGCCGACCGCCATATGCTGAGGTAGTCGTATCAGAGACACATTATACCCAAGGTCCCAAAGCAAGGCCGCAGTAAGAATGGCTTTATCCTCACAGTCACCCCGTTGTTCCTTTAATGTCTCCAGCGGATATCGTGGGTATTCATAGGATGAATTCCCAGGGTCATCATTTTTATATTCAATGCTTTGTACAAACGATGCGACAAAATTAATTTTCTCCACATCGGTTCTCAGACCTTTTAGCAATTGGATCTGATTGACCAGAAAATCGATATACCCATCATCATAGGGATCAAACACATATACCGCATAATCGACGATATCGAATCGATCCAAGCCTTTGTAGTATTCATAGAACCAATCGACATTAGGGATCTCCAGGGCATGGCTCCCAAGGTAATACCAGGTATATACCCATGAATCAATCGGATTTCTTTTTGTCACCGTTGATCTTACTTGTAGAAGGACGATCCCGGTGTTGTCAAACAGAGAGATATTCAGCTGATTTTCATCAGCAGGAAGATCAAGAAGGGACACAAAACAGGTGATCTGCTCAGTGTCATATGGCAGAATCACAGTCGGTGGAAGAACCGCATCTACCGATGATATTCCTTGAAAGACTGTTATTTTATGTGGATAGACGGGTAGATCACCAGAGTTCTTGAGAGTAAGACGCAGTGCTACAACCGAAGAACCAGTTGTTCCCTCCCACTCATCTACAGAAAGCGAAATAAGCGAGAGGTTATCACTCTTGAACTGGAGTTCGTTTTCAAAAATCGTGTTCTTCGACGAATCAACCGCTTTTAAAAGATACGTTCCAGCCACCGCAATTCTACGATACCCCGACAGGTAAATGCTTTCATTATGAATCCCCTGGTAATAGGTATCTGAAAATAGAATCATTTGTTGAGGACCGGTGAGTGTCAGGGTAGACATATCAGAGGTGTTGAACTGGACATACATCCGAGGGAATCCATCGTCATCATCGACCACAAGAGAAAGCAGCGTAAACTTCGTCTGTTGTAGAAACATACACCCTGAAAAAGAACTTAACACAAGGATACTGATGACAAGGACAGCTTTTCCTAGCGGCATAAAACCTTCATTTTTCTTTCAATAACTGCACCAAGTCGCCTCATACCGGTTTCCAGTTGCTCGTTCGTAGAGTAGGAAAAATTCAATCGCATGGAACTACCACCGCCACCATCCACACAGAACGCTTTACCATGAACATAAGCGACTTTTTCTTTGAACGCGTCAAGAAACATTGCTTCGGTATCCACTTCTTTTGGGAGCGTGACCCAGGCGAACATCCCGCCTTTTGGTTTGTGGCAGAGATATCCTTCAGGGAAATATTTCTTCATGGAGTCCATCATGATATCACGCTTCGGCTTGTACATCTCACAAATCCTCATGATATGTAAATCAAGCAAACCACTTTTCATGAATTCATAGGCGATATATTGAGAAAATCCAGCTGTGCACAGATCCTGTGCTTGTTTACATAAAGCCATTTTCCGCATGACATCCTCTGGAGCGATAATCCAGGCAAGCCGGAAACCTGGTGCGAGAATCTTCGAAAATGTTGACATATAGATGACGCGGCCTTCATCGTCAAATGCCTTAATTGGCTTTACAGCAGAGGTATCGTACCGCAGCTTCCCGTAGGGATCATCTTCGATAATAACCAAATTATATTCATGGGCTATGTCAACAAGTTTCTTCCGTCGTGACTCTGGCATGACCGTGCCTGCTGGGTTCTGAAACGTAGGGACCGTATAGATGAACTTCACGGGCTGGTCTTGTTTGACAAGCTCTTTTAGTTTCTCTTCCAGGAGATCTGTCTGCATCCCTTCGTTATCTAAGGGAACTCCAACAAGGTTTGCTTCGTAACTGCGAAACGCGTTAATTCCACCAAGATACGAGGGAAGACCAACGATGGCGATGTCTCCAGGGTTAAGAAAAATTTTTCCTACGGCATCTAAGGCTTGTTGGGACCCGCTAGTAATTATGATGTTCTCTAGGGATACACCACCTTTCATTCCTTCTTTAATTGACCGTTCTACGAGTCTCTCTCGAAGCTCGTTGATCCCTTGGGTTGCTCCGTACTGAAGCGCGACTTTCCCATGGTTGTTTAACACGGTTTGAACAATACTTTTCAAATCCTGGATAGGGAAGGATTGTGGATTTGGTAACCCACCTGCGAAGGAGATGATCTCGGGATCCTGTGTTACTTTGAGTAATTCACGGATTTCAGATTTCCGCATCTTTCCGGCTCTATCTGAATATAACTGATCAAAGTGTATCATGAAATTCACTCAGCCACAAAATCAACCTATGTTTTATATGGATTTCTTCAAAAGAGGCCTTGGTTCATAATTAATATCTGACAATCGCATATCCTCTTGCACGAGGGAATGGGATATGCGAAAAACAAATTGGAAAATCTACGAAAAAGCAGAAGAGGAAGAGTTCCGACTCTTCCTGGAAATCAGCAAA
>DATLAF010000130.1:0-3748 GCA_035527635.1 Thermoplasmatota archaeon
CCATCAGCATCTTCGTTCGAAAAATCATAATCCCATGGAACCCGAACAACAGTGAAATTTCGTTTGAGAAATGCTCTGATGATGCTGTTTTTTGTCCCGCAATCAATAAGCAGGATTTTCCGTTCACCTTTTCTATAGATGACTGGTTCCTTGACACTGACAAGGGCGGCAAGGTTTTGTTTATTGGGGTCATGAAACGATAGTTTTTCGTGTCCATGCACTATTTTTCCAAGAAGTGTTCCTTTTTTTCGTAATTTTTTCGTCACTTGCCTTGTATCGATACCAGTGAGTGCTGGGACATCGCATCCCTTCAGCCATTCAGATAGTGATTTCTTTGCATTCCAATGAGAATATTCCTGGGAGTAATTTGCAACGATTAATCCTTCAACCTGGATGGTATCCGATTCAAAATACTTCAGTAAATCATTTTCTTTTTCATCGCCAGGGACCCCGTAGTTCCCAATCAAAGGATAGGTGAGGACTAAGATTTGTCCTTTGTATGATGGGTCAGTGAGGCTTTCCGGGTATCCAACCATCCCTGTGTTGAATACAACTTCTCCAGCAATAGCACGTCGTGAACCAAAGGACAACCCAGAAAATATCGATCCGTCTTCAAGGACAAGTTTAGAGATTCTCTGTACTCCCATGATTCATCAGCCTCACCCGCCGAACCACTTCCGACGTCTTATTATGAATGCTGTAATCTTTTAAAGGAATTGCTACGTTTCCACATACGAATTATTCTTTCATGAACTTATGAATATCAGCAACGAGATCCTTTGACTCTCGCATCTCTTTAATATACTGATGAAATCGTGGTGCTCGTTTATCAAGAATTATGGCGATTCCTCTATCATTTTCATTGCGAATCAGCCGTCCAATGGCTTGAAGCATCTTTCGTGCAGCAGGCGCCTGAACGGTATACTCCCATCCTTTCCCGAACTTTATATCATAATAGTTCTGCAAACCACGCTGACGTGCTGTTGGCTTCGGGTACGGGATACCCACAATCACTGCTATTTCAAGTTGTTCTGCAGGGAAATCCATTCCTTCGCTGATCCGTCCACCCATCACTGAAAAAAGTGCGGCACTATTCCCATTTCCATCACCGCAGGATTTGAAATCGGTGACCAGGTCCATAAGCTCTGATTGTGACATGTGTTGTTCTTCGACATACAGGCAGCGTTGGATGTCTGCGAAATGCCCGTTTTTCCGAAACATCGCTAGTGTGTTGTAACTTGGGAAGAACACCATGGTGTTCCTCTCGAATCTGTTACAGATATCACTGACATGCTTCCACATCTGGGTCATGATGGTTTTATCTTTCATCAGCTCATCGTATCGGGTGGTGACATCGCGAACAAAAAAGATCTTCCGATTCTCAGGGGGGAACGGTGAGGGGTATATCGCCATTCTTGTTTCCAAAGGAAGTCCAAGTGAGTCCCGATATTCATCTATTGGTTCTAGTGTTCCTGACATATGGATGCTGCAGTGGACCTCTTTAAGAATATCTGTACCAAGGGATGGGTCAAGACAAAAGGCTTCCACCCGTGGGTTTTTCCCTTGACTGGCATCGACGATGAGTTTGATGTATTGGTCCATCTCGATCGTCGTCCAAAAACCAAGGAACACCCCAAGACTATGAAGATACGAGCGGGGGAGTTTTCCGCCTTTTTGTTTATACTCCTGAATTTTTTCTCCATATGCAAAGAGGTCGCTGATGATGTCTTTGAGGGTTTTACTGGTGATTTTTAATCGTGAGAGAATTTCTACTTCAAGTTCATGGGACGGGATCATCGCATCGTTTTTTTCGGTGCTGATCCTTCGGATACCACCCTCAAGCACCCCATAGACATAGGTGTCACGGAGGACATTGACAACATCAATGAGTTCTTTACAGAACGCGGTTACAGAGACTCGCCCATCCGCCAGTGAGGGATTTCCAAACTGGTCTGCTTCACTCAGACAGCTAGTAAGCATCCAGGTGCTTAATTCCGCTGAGAATAATTCTCGGAGGTAATCCGGAAGATTATGAGCCTCATCAACAACAAGAATCACATCCTCCTCAGAGATGGAAAGCCAGTCGAAGAGTTTGATGCGAATCGATTTGTCAAACACGTAGACATAAGGGACGACGACTACGACGGCGTCATGGACGATGAGTTTATTGATCTCATAGGGGCAGAGTCCTTGTTTTTCACAGGTTACGATGAATTCTTCCGCCGTGGGGAGGTGCTTTCGTGTCCATTCCATGATCGTTTCAACAGACTCTTTATCACCAAGGAATTTTCGATAATAACTGCATCCTTTACGTTTTTCTGAGAGTGAGAGTTTTTTTTGATAGGAGCAGAACTTTGAGAGTTCCTCTGAGCTCCCGTTCTGGATCTCAGGGTCGTCTCGTGCGAGCAAACACATGTTTCCGCGACCTTGCATCCCCACGCCATAGATCCGTGTGTCCTTCGATTTCTTTTTTATTGCACGGAGTTCAAGGATGACTTGTTGTTGTTGTGCATTTGTCCTTGTGGTATAAATGATTTTTTTATTGTTTTCTAATGCGTAGGTGAGTGTTGCGGCGAGAACACAGATGGTTTTACCAGAACCGGTCCCTGACTCAAAAATAAATTGTCTTCTCTGGGTTAGTGCATCGGTGATTTTCTGAATGATTTCTTCCTGGTTTTTTCGTGGTAAATAAGGGAATAACTCCGCCATCCATTCTGCGAATACCATTTGCAGTACATAGAGTTGTTGGAGCGAAAGGGATGAGGTTTTATAGGGGTGCGGTATGTAAGAGAAGGAAATGCGAATGACACCATTTACTCATATTAAAACAACGTTATCAGCGTTCATTCCTTCCGAGATGATTCATCGTCTCCCTGATAAATGGGAAAAAATCGGCACGGTTGTTACGATCAAACTGCCTGAAGAGGTTGGTCAATACAAACAGATCATCGGAAAAGCGTATGCAGAGGTGCTTGGTTGCAAGACAACGTTGAATGATACCGGCGGGGTTTCAGGGGTCTTTCGGAACCCGGTTGTTGAGGTGATTTTTGGTTCTTCGGAAACGGAAACGATCCATTCTGAGAACGGGATTCGCTTTAGACTAGACCCGCAAACGATTATGTTTTCCTCAGGGAATATGACGGAGCGACGACGGATGGCGACGATTGCAGCTAAGAATGAAACCGTGGTTGATTTGTTTGCTGGAATCGGTTATTTCACGCTTCCGATGGCGGTGTATAGTAAACCAAAGAAAATTTTTGCCTGTGAGATTAATCCGATTGCGTATAGCTATCTGTGTGCGAATGTGGTGTTGAATCATGTCAGTTCAATCGTAGAACCACTGCTGGGTGATAATCGAAGGATCGCTCCGAAGGATTGTGCAGATCGAGTGATTCTTGGTTATTTGAAGGATCCCCAGGGGTTTTTACGGGTTGCTCTTGAGTGTTTGAGAAACCACACTGGGGTTCTGCATTACCATGAACTAGTCCCAGTTGAGCTTATTCCAGATCAGCCGCTCTCCCATATTGAAACGGTCGCCAACATGTATCATCGTTCTCTTGAGGTACTTACGGTAAATGAGATCAAATCATATGCCCCCAGGGTGAATCATATGGTGCTTGATGTGAGGATTTTTGAATGAAGCGGTCCGTACGGCTGGTTGTTTATCATGCAAATGAAGATGACCCGAAGAAGTGTACTGCGAAGAAACTGCATCGGTTTGGATATGCGACTCTTGAGAAAACTATTC
>DATLAF010000131.1:0-4139 GCA_035527635.1 Thermoplasmatota archaeon
TCAAATTGACACTCGGGATTTACTATGAAATATTTTGTCACATTCCATGCGAGCTCAAATGTTACATCGACATCGTTGCGATCAATGTATTGCAATGAATCCCCTTCTTCATAATCGTCTCCTCCTGCACGATGCCATCCATCCCAACCACCACTTTTCTCAAAAAGGATAGTAACAGGACAATTATCCTTCCATACATAGTCTTCAGCAGCCCCCCCTTCTCTTTTACCAACACCAAAATCATAATTATCACCAGTTCGTTCTTCATAATTTGTTTGACTAGCGATCGTCGAGATGAGATTTATTAAATTCTCGTCATCTGTTGTGTTTATACTAGTTAATAATTTTGATTGTGAATTGGTTAAATAAAACCCGAGCTGCTCAAATCCTATCCAATAAATATAATTGTATTTTCCAGCTCCAATACCACACTCATGAGTGTCAACAAAATGTTGAGCACCTCTCATACCAAATTCTTCTCCAGTTGTAAAGAGAAATGTAAGGTTATATTTCGGTATGATATCGTTATCTTTAAGGTATTTAGCGATGCCAAGAAGAATAGCTCCCCCAACACCACTATCACCGGGTGCCTCGCTCCACCAGCTATCCATCCTATTACTTAAAACGACTATTTTATCATCAGGACTTTTAGTATTGTTTCGATAAGCAACAACATTATGACTCACGACACCAGGATCCGAATGAGTTTGCTGATAAAGCTCTTGATCAATGAATCCCTCTACGGTGGCAGCAGGATGATTATCTAACCAAGTTTTTACTTCTTCAGCAACAGAAAACATCGGGACATAATAAACATCCAACCAAAATGGAACATTAAACCACCTCCAACCATGAACAGTTGGTAACATGAAATGAGTATCTCCGGGACCAACTATTATGATAGCTTTGCATTCATTATCATGATTTAATTTATTGTAAATCCAACAATTTCTATTTTGTTGAATTACATCAATTCCATCATAACCATCTTTTGAATATCCAGATCCCCACTGATCTGATTCATAACGTAAAGACATTAAACCAACCCAGGGGGTTTCCTCTTCGGGAGTATATGATAAATCGAAAAAATTCAAAGTTTGCGTCTCGTTGTCTAACATTACGAAAAATTCCGTTTCGTTTTCCAAATCAGCTAACAATAATGATATGTTCGCGTCTGTATCTTTAATTCGTGTAAATGAACAATTTTGATTTGCTGCATCTACGAAAGTATAATTTATAATCTGATCGTGTATTAAAATACATCCTGTTGCATTTTGCGTAATATTTTGAATTTTTGTTATACAGGAATTTGTTTCATTTATGATAAAAACTGTATCATTTTGATTTTCTGGCATTGATTCGTATTCCTCTATATATTTCACTGTTCCACCAAGCACTCCCGGAAAGTTATTTAAAACCGTAGCACTGACGTTATAATAACAATTATAGGATGCGCCTGAAAAAGGATGTATTATAGGGTAATCATCCAAATTCCTAATAGTCACCGGATCATCAAGATTATCAAAATGAGTTCTAGAATCCGTATTAATATTGGGGAAGAACCCTATTCCGAATGGGAAAACATCTTCATGGGATAATATTAGATCTGGACCTTCTGGATTTATTAACGATAAACTATAATTGTGTACGACAATTTTCGTTGAATATTGTTTTTCTATAATACCTCCAAATTTGCCTCTAAGTCCGGAAACATATCCGATTGGTAATTCTGCATAATCTGTAAGACCACAAGCAGTATTTTCACCATTCATGTATTTATCCAAGATTTCATTTATTGTATATTCTTCACCTGCTGTAGCCCATGAGCGCCCTTTGGGGATATCATTCTCTTCTGACCAATCTGCATCATGGATAACATTTCCAAAGTCTTCAACTCGCTCCCAAGTGAATTGATAATCTATACCTATTCCGCTTTCAGGTAATTCTGTAGCTTTAACAGATGTTTCATTATGATTCTTCAGAACGATGGTTACGGTTCCTAGAGTCATTAACAAGCTTAATAATATAGTTATTATCTTTCTATTCATATTTTGATTTCCTCCTCTAAATTACAATTTTTGATTTATGAATCAAATTGTGACTTATTTAAATTTCTAAATAATTTTTTCCAATAACTTTATAAATATGAAAAGAATTATTATATTTGGGGTTTAAATGAAAATTCAAAAGGTAGTAATTTCTTTATTATTCGCCTTAATAATTTTTGAATGCCTCTTTTTCATAGTTCCAGGTAGGCACACGATTAAATCCTTTTCAGAAAATTCAATCTGTCAATCTAACAATTATGGATGGTATGTTGACAATACGATACTTACAAAACCCAACATTCGTCAGAACTATGCGACGTCAAGTATAAATGAAAACATGATTTCTGAAACTGGATTTTTTAAAGGAGTCATGAATTCTCCTTGGCCAATGCATAGTCATGATGTCCTTCATACAGGTCGAAGCTCCTATAGCACTATGAATATCACCGGAACGGAGATTTGGCGAAAAAGCGAAGGAAGATCAGGATCATTTTATGGAACACCTATCATTGATAATAATAGCATAATTTATTTTGGAACAACTGGCTCAGACAGTTCTTTATATGCATTTTATCTCAATGGAACTAGAAAATGGAGGTATATCTCAGATGGCTCGGTTTGGGCAACCCCTGCGATTAACGAAGATGGCACTATCATCTTTCCAACCTGGGGTGGCGACTGCGCTGTCCATGCTGTTTATCCAAATGGTACGGTAAAATGGACGTACCGAGATAATTATGAAACTGGTTCTCTTTCTTCTCCAGCAATCGGAAGTGATAGGACTATTTATTTTGGAAGCGATGATTATCCAAACTATAATATCTATGCTATAAATGCTAATGGTACGCTACGGTGGAAATATAGCACAGGTTTTATCACTAATGGCGCTCCTGCGATTGGCTCGGATGGCACGATTTATATCGGCTCCAGCGACCACCACCTGTATGCAATGAATCCCAATGGAACGCTCCGCTGGCGGTTCGACGCAGGTTCATATATCAAAGGAGCAGCAACCATAACATCAGATGGTACTATTTATGTCCCTGCTTTTAACGGCTATTTCTATGCCTTGGCTCCGAATGGTACGCTTCTCTGGCAGGGCTATACAGGGGATAGCGTGGCAGCAGCGGGACTCGCCCTTGCTATGGATAATACGATTTATGTCGGCACAGAAATGCTGCGGGCATATTACCCGAATGGTTCACTCAAATGGTCCGTAGAACTCCCTGGAGCTGTTTTCGGTACGGTTCCAGCTGTCTCCGCAGATGGTACAATCTATGTGAGTGCAGGAAGATTTCTTGTGGCTATCAACCCTGATGGGACTGAACGTTGGAGAAAGGAAATTTCTACAAAGCAGATTCGTTCCTCACCCAGCATTGGTCCTGATGACAGGATTTATGTCGGTTCCAATGACCAATCTAATAATTGGTATATCCATGCCTTCGGAACCATGGAAAACAATCAACCACCTGAAAAACCAACCATAGACGGACCTGCACAAGCAAAGATACGGACAAGCGTAACATACATCTTTCAAGCAAACGATACAGATAACACACCAATCTCATACTATGTCGACTGGGGTGACGGCACCAATGAACAGACCATGGACTATATGCCAGGTTTTGCAGCCTCTCTTGAGCATACCTGGATGAAAAAGGGGACATACACTATCAAGGCGAAAGCCATTGATACGTTTGGTCTGGAATCTGACTGGGGGACATTGACGGTCACCATGCCGTTTTCCTATGAACCACAGTTCCCATTCATCCATTGGTTATTGGAACGCTTCGCGAATGCGTTTCCGATATTGCGACAGATAATGGGATACTAAAAACCATTAAAAAATATATTCTACAGCTTTTTGTATCAGAAGAAGTAAATAATTTATGTACAAAGTCGATATTTATTGTGCAAAATAGGGGTTTATTGTGCAATTTAATCATTGTCATGGTTTGTTGTGCAAAGCCTACGAAATACGAAATATGAAATATGAAATTTGGTTAGGGATAACCACCTAATCGTAAACTAGGATCTCCAAACAACGCCCAGTTAGTAATAACAAACGCTTCGACCTGATTTATCTCTTCT
>DATLAF010000132.1:0-9692 GCA_035527635.1 Thermoplasmatota archaeon
GCTTTTTCGTAGATTTTCCAATTTGTTTTTCGCATATCCCATTCCCTCGTGCAAGAGGATATGCGATTGTCAGATATTAATTATGAACCAAGGCCACAAAAGGAAGAAGATATTGAGTGCTCATTACTTTCTTTGTGTATATTCCCCTTACAAGTTAATGTCTTGGGTAGCCTTGGAAAGTTCATTTGCTGTTTCTAAAATATCCTTTTCATAGCTCTCTGGGTTTTCAAGTGCTCTAATAGTATCCTCAAGCTCTCGTTTCTCTGCTACGGTAATGCCTTTCACGTCAAGAACCTGCTTTAGCAAAGGAATTGCATCGTCTCGTCCCTGTTGCACAAAATTATAGGTGAAATCCTCAATGTGGAACCACCCTTTGTACCACCATGGTCTACTGATAAAATCTTTAGTAATTGAAACCATGAAATCATATGGTGCTGGACCGATAATCCCAGTCAACGCACCAACCAGATACGAGTTATATCTTTTAGTATCAAATGTGCCCTCAAGATCTTCGATGAGGGGGATAATAGAGGGGTCTCCGATATCCTGAAGTGCAAACATTGCTTCTTCATTTGCCATGGAATCATCAGATTCTCTTTTTAAAAAAGCGATAATCCCAGGAACTGCATGGGGATCTTTTGTTTCACGAAAAACCGTTATTGCAAAAAAACAACTCCAAGTAAATTCGGTACGAAGTAGTTCAACCAGGTCTTTGGTTGCTTGATTTCCTAATTGGATAAGTTCTTGGATAGTATTATGAGCGTACTTTCGGACCTCGTTTTCATCTTTATTGTAAAATTCCTCGTTATCAAGTGATTTTAAAAACTCAATATGTTTATTCAGCATCTCTACCTGGTTTTGCATGGGTGCCCCTCAATTTGGTAAAGGGATTCTCGTTACTTAAAGATTTGTTCATCTTGGAAAGAACGCATTATCCATCTGGTAAGTAATTTTTGATAGAACGAAGAAAACTCTACAGTGGATTGAACAGAGAAATATGTGGAATGGTTCGATAAACCGTTAGTTGGGGTGTTTAGAATTTTTCACAAAGGTAAACAACAACAGAGAACAAATGCTCAGAGCAAGGGCAAAGAGAAACGTCGCCTGCGGAGAGAACCTATCCCAAAGAAGTCCTGCGATGAACCCAGCAGGTAACGCAATGACACCAGTTGCTGTATGGAACGTCCCTAGAGCAGTGCCTTTGAGATCGGCAGGGGCTAAATCGACAACGAAGGCACGTTGTACTCCATCAATGAGCCCAAAGAAAACACCATAGAGAATGAAGACAAATATCAGCATGGATAGCTGCGTGGTGTACATAAGAAAGATTGCTGTTGCTGCAAATAAGATATATCCTGAAATAAGAACTGGTTTTCTACCGATTTTATCAGAGAGCATCCCTGCAGGGATGGTAAATAATGTATACACAATATAAAATAATACATAGAGAAGAAGTGCGATATTGTCAGAAAAACCAATGTTTTTTGTCTTTAAGATAAGGAATGCGTACCCAAAATTAGCCAAAGCAAATATGGTAGACACGAGGATAAAGATCTGAAGGTTGCGAGGCAGTCTTTTCATGCTGACACGAAACGGTGTCGATGGATGTTTCATTGGTACGTTTTGTTCGCGTTTTTCTTTGATAAACAGGATAAAAAGGACTGCGATGATTCCAGGAAAGAATGCCAAGAGAAAAAGGTCTCGGTACCCAAATAATGGTAAAAGAATAACTGCGATAATTGCACCGGAAAACGAACCAACACCATCCATGGCTCGTTGGAAACCATACGCTTTTCCTCTCATGGAAACATCCACTGATTCAGCGATAATCGCATCTCGTGGCGCATCTCTGATTCCCTTTCCAACTCGTTCAACAATACGGAACAATATAACAAACGGCCAGGCCTGTGCAAAGGCAAAGAGTGGTTTTGTAAGAGACGAAAGTCCATAGCCTGCAAAAACAAATGGTTTTCTTCTCTTAATTTTATCAGACCAATATCCTGAAAAGACTTTAAGTAAAGAAGCAGCTGCTTCAGCTGCTCCTTCGACAAGACCTACCATCCATGCACTTGCACCAAGAGAAAGCAAAAACAAAGGGACAACAGGAAATACCATTTGACTTGAGAGATCAGTAAACAAACTGACAAAACCAACAATAATAATATTCCGAGCCAATCCTTTAAAAAATGACTCTTTGTTCATGATGTACCTCACGGGAGTTCGAGTATTTTTGTTGTGCACATACGTTTTCTTCGTTTCAGTGTTTCGGTTTGAAGAAGAGAATGCCTTAAAAGGAAAAAACAAATACAAGGAGCGGAAGCATGCCAGCAGTTGAAGTAAAAAATTTAGTGAAGAAATACGGGTCAATAGATGCAGTGAAAGGTATCTCGTTCTCAATAAACGAAGGGGAAATCTTCGGACTTATCGGTCCGAATGGTGCAGGAAAGACGACGGCCTTACGGGTGATGTCTACCCTTCTGTCAATAAACGGTGGATCGGTCACGATATTAGGATACGACCTGAGTAAACAGGCCTCGGACATCAGAAGGCTTATTAGTTATTTACCTGAAGATGCTGGAGCGTATAAGAATCTAAGCGGAAGAGCGTATCTGCAGTTTATCGCGAATTTCTTTGATCCGAAAGAAGTCCGAGCGATGGTGCAAAAAGGTATAGAGATTACAGATCTTGGGGCGCGTATCGATGATCGGGTTGATACCTACAGTAAAGGTATGATGCGCCGACTGCTTGTGGGCAGAGCATTAATGACAAATCCGAAACTCGCTATTCTTGATGAGCCAACCTCTGGCCTTGACGTCATCAACGCCCAGGAGATACGAAAATTGATAAAGTCCACTGCTCAGACTGGCACGACCGTGCTTCTCTCATCCCATAACATGCTTGAGGTAGAGTATCTCTGCGACCGAATCGCCTTAATCGCCGAAGGAAAAATAGTTGAAACTGGTAAACCGAAGGCGTTAATGGAGAAATATAAAGCGCGTAATATCGAAGAAGTCTTCATACGGACGGTGCATGAATGAGCGGACTAGGGAACATCACGAAAAAAGAGATACGAGAGCTCCTCACACCAGCGACATTCATCCCTATTATCGTTATCGCCTTGATTTTTGCTACCATGGGAACCAGCTTAGAAGGCATGCAAGAACAAGCACAAGAACCACCAATCATCGGAGTCATTTCGGAAGATAACAGCAGTTATAGTGCGATGGCATCTACGGTCCTGCACACGTACGCAAAATCAGTGTATAACTCGACATCGACTGCTGATCTACAGATCGGACTGCAGACCGTCGAACAACACAACGGGGTCGCAGTCGTGATCATCCCAGGGAATTTCTCAGAACGGATCATCAGGGGACAACAAGGAACCCTTGAGGTGTACTGGGTCATGAAAGGCACGGGATTAATGGATTCCATCTCCTCAAGTGCCCTTGAATCGTTACTCTCGTTCATTAGCACCAACGTTTCAAAAGAGCTTATCGAACAGAATTCAACAGTAAACGCCTCGTTTGTCCTCTCACCAACACAACGGATTGAAACCACCTATTACAAAAACAGGGAGTTTGCTGGACTTTCACCAAACACGATTTCAGGTATGCTGGCATCTCAATCGATACTGATCCCAATTGTCATGATGATGATCATCATTATGGCTGGTAGCATCGTGATTACCTCCATGGCACTTGAAAAGGAAAACAAAACCCTTGAGACGTTACTCACCTTACCAGTGAAACGAACCAGCATTGTCACCGGGAAAATTATTGCAGCAGCAACTATTGGATTGCTCCTCGCTGTTATCTACATGATTGGAATGCAGTTTTATTTCAGAGGCTTCGAGATTTCAGGGGGAGTGAATCTTGCGACGTATGGTCTTAGCCTTTCCTCAACAGATTTCATCTGGATCGGTATCTCACTATTCCTTGCTCTCATCGCGGGGCTTTCACTGTGTATGCTTCTTGGAACCTTTGCAAAGAACTACAAGAGTGCACAAACACTCACCTTCCCGATAACGATGCTTGCGATGATACCGATGTTTATTACCATGTTCGCAGATTTTGATACACTCCCCTTACCGATCAAGATATTGACGTTTGCGATTCCATTTTCCCATCCGATGATGGCATCACGAGCGTTGCTGTTTGATGATTACATGCTTGTTATTGGGGGTATTGTGTATGTTGGCCTTTTTGCCTTGGTTACTATTAGCATCGTTGTGTGGGTGTTTAAAACCGATCGGTTGCTCACCGGTACAATGAAATTCAAGTGGCTGAAAGCATTGAAACGACGACGACTCCGATAAAGAACCAACCATCCAATTAATACACTCTATGGAGGCACTAGCGGCAGGAAGCACGTATTCCTCTTAGGGGGGAGCAAACCTTTTTATAGACTAAGAGCTACTCTTTTTGTAAGGGGATACTCCATGAAGAATCATACACATCGTAAAAAATCTCGAATATGGCAGAAGATGACTGGATGGAAGGGAATCTGGTTCCATCTTGCCGGGATAATCGCGATTGCTTGGTTTCTCTTCCGAGTAGTCCCAAAACCTCAACGAGCAGAATATCCCTGTCAACAGGTCGCCATGTCGATTTCACTTGGATATATCGCATTTTGGAGTATCTTGTTTACAGGTCTTGTTATATGGCTACGACATGCAAAAACAAAATTCGCAAAAACAGTACCAACTTTGGCTGCTGGTTTTCTTGTGTTGTTCACCATCACTGGTGCAGTGTTCGCAACGAATTATCTGCAGGGAACCGAGCCGGCAGCAGCATCATGGGATCCTCTCCCAAAACAACCCATGGGTGTGGGAACCGGTGTGAACCCAGGTCGAGTTGTATGGGTGTGGAATCCAAATGCAACAGAAAAAAACCTTGTTGGATATTGGTGGGAAGAGGAAAACAACAACCAAGCTGTGATTGATCAGATGTTTTCGAAAGGTGTTCAACAGCTCGCTGGAACTGCAAATGATTCTGATGCGTGGAATTCAGTTTTTAGTTATTTTAACGAAGTCCATGGGAATGGAAACGTTGGCTATCAACCAGGGGAAAAGATCGCGATTAAACTAAATTTCAATAATGCGTTAGGTGGAATTGGCGATCCTTACGTCAAAGAGGATAATGATCGAGATGCAAGCCCGTATGTGGTAAAAGCATTATTACATCAGCTTGTGGATATCGTCGGTGTCGCTCAAGAGGATATTACAGTGTATGATGCGTCTCGACCGATACCGAACTGTTTCTATAACCGTGTGTATTATGAGACGTATCCTGCCGATCCATTGGTAGAGGAATTCGCGCAGATTCATTATGTCGACTCCCTTGGCGGGGCAATCGGACGTGAGCAGGTAGTTCCCAGCTCAACGAAAATGTATTTTTCCGATGGTACGGTCCGAACACTACCAACCTGTGTTGTGGATGCGAAGTATATCATCGATATGCCATTACTGAAGAGACATCCTATTAATTCGGGTGTGACTTTGTCAGGGAAGAACTTTTTTGGATCATTCATAGAACCAGTGTCCGATCTCCACCCGTATCATATCTCAGGGCTAACCATGGGGAATCCTGCCCCTCAGGTTGATTTGTTTGCCTATGAGCATCTTGGTGGAAAAACACTCCTGTTTCTTGGAGACGGGACCTTGGGGACCAAGGTGGACCATAAAACGATTGCAAAGTTTTTGATGTACCCGTTTAACGATGATTGGACGAACAGTTTATTCTTTTCACAAGACCCAGTCGCCATCGATTCAGTCATGTATGATTTCTTGTTAACTGAAGGAACGAATCCTATTGAGGGGTCACAGAATTATCTGCATCAAGCTGCAGTTCCTGCTCCGAATGTCTATGACCCTGAACACGATGGAGTGTACCTCTCAACGAGCCTTGGTGTTCACGAACACTGGGACCGAACGGTGAATATCTTCTCAGCAGATCGATACTCTGGCCTAGCAGGGAACGGGATTGATTACCGTACTTCTGGTGAAGAATACGTAAACCCTGGTGTCGTATTTTCTAATCCTGTAGAAAAACATTTGTATCTGTTCGGAACAGACAAAGGAGCGTTCCCTTTCACAGTGATCATAGGGAAAATCAATGTGGAAGCACAAGTGAATGGTGATGTTGGGGCTGTTCAAAGAATCGAATTTTTCAAAGATAACAAATTACAATTCAATGATACCGAAGCACCGTATATTTGGACGTGGAGCAAATTATCCTTTTTCAGACATACGATAAAAATCATCGCCTATTATGACACAGATAATACGACAAGCAATCAGATAACAGTGTGGAAAATACTCTGATGGCACGGGAGTACTTCAAATCTTTGAGGTACTTTCTTCTTTTTCATTTTTTTTCAAATAGTTCATGATGACGTATGAAAAAACTGTCAGAACACCCCATAACAATAACGAAATAATCAAAAGAACCCACAAGGGAATACTTGGTAACCTTGATCCTGTAAAAGTATACGAGGTATTACCTGATAAAATCTGGGGAAGGCATCTCCACGAATCAAGTAACGGTTGAATGAATAGAACTGAGACTATCAAGGCACAAATCCAGATGATAATGACAGAAACGAACATAGAGTAGGAGAGCAGTTTCCAATCAATATTCATATAGTCTTAAAGTACTGCTAGATATATGAACATATAGGAATGAACATTGAAAGAATGAAAAAAAATTGAACAGGAAGCGGACGTGGCGGGATTCGAACCCGCGATTACCGACTTAGAAGGCCGGTGCCTTATCCAGGCTAGGCCACACGCCCAAAGATAGCGCTGAGGGGGAGATTTGAACTCCCGCTCCCCTTGCGGAGAACCGGCTCTCAAGGCCGGCGCGGTGGACCGAGCTTTGCTACCTCAGCAGTGAATCAAATAATGCAAGGGTATAAGATATCCTTATAAAAAAGGGTTGTTCTTTTACGATTTTAACACAATTTCTATGTGAACGCCGTCAGGGACTTGTATCCTCATAAGTTGCCGTAACGCACGATCACTTGCATCCAGATCAATGAGTCGTTTATGGATCCTCATCTCCCAATGGTCAATGGTTTCTGTTCCCTCACCATCAGGGGATTTCCGACAAGGAACACGGAGCCGCTTCGTTGGCATTGGCACCGGTCCTCGCAGTGCGACACCGGTTTTTTCTGCGATCATCTTAATTTGCGTACACACTTCCTCAAGCTTGGTTGATTCCGTGCTGGTAAGTGAGATTCGTGCTTTCTGCGCTGACATACTCGGGTGCCCCTATTATTAAAATATAAAAAAGAAGAGAGCGTATAGTCTATTTTACCGCCTCGACTTCTAAACAGACACCAGCTGCAACCGTCTGCCCCATATCTCGAATGGCGAACCGCCCAAGTTGCGGAATCTTTTTGGATGCTTCAATAACCATCGGACGGGTCGGGACGATTTTCACTATCGCAGCGTCACCTGTTTTAATGAAATCAGGGTTCTCTTCTTTGACTTGCCCGGTTTTCGGATCAAGTTTCTTTTGAATTTCTTCAAATCTGCACGCAACTTGTGCAGTGTAGCAGTGGAAGACAGGTGTGTACCCTTTTGTGATGACGGATGGATGATTCAACACCATGATTTGTGCGATAAATGACTTGGCAACGGTTGGTGGATCATTTGCTGGTCCTGCGACGTCTCCTCTCCTGATATCTCCTTTGTTGAGACCGCGGACGTTGACACCAATGTTGTCACCAGGTACTGCCTGGTTGATCGTTTCATGGTGCATTTCAATGGTTTTGACTTCTCCAGAAACCCCACCAGGCTTCATACTGGGTTTAAACACCAGTACTTGCCCTGGTTTCATAATACCGCACTCGACTTTTCCGACGGGAACCGTACCGACACCCTTTATGGTGTACACATCTTGGATTGGCCATCGCAGTGGTAGGTTCACTGGTTTTTCAGGTAAGGTGAATTTATCAATAGCTTTCAAAATAGTATCCCCTGTCCACCAGGTGATTCCTTTTTTATCCTTAATGTTGTCTCCCTCGAAAGCAGAGACAGGGAGAAACTGGAGTTGTTCATCTTTGTAACCAACGCTTTTTGCTAAGGTATGCACATCAGCTTTTACCTGTTCATACCGGGCCTTGTCGTATGGTGGTTTGGTTGCATCCATTTGATTAATCGCAACAATCATTTGTTTCACACCAAGGGTTCTGGCAAGGAACATATGTTCCTTTGTTTGTGCCATGACACCATGCTGTGCTGCGACAACAAGGATAGCTGCATCTGCTTGAGATGTCCCGGTAATCATGTTTTTAACGAAGTCTCGGTGACCAGGCGCATCAATGATAGTGATGTAATATTTGTCAGTGTCAAATCGTTTATGCGCAACATCAATAGTAACTCCTCGTTCTCGTTCCTCTTTGAGTTGATCAAAAATCCATGCGAGAGCAAAACTTTCTTTTCCTTTCGCTTTTGCCTCTTCTCTGAATTTCTCAACCATGTGCGGGGGGAACTGACCAGTATCAAGTAAGATTCTTCCGACAAGTGTGGACTTGCCATGATCGACGTGACCAATAATTACTAAATTCAGGTGTGGTTTTTCAGCCATAATTTTACCTCCATGAGTCTACATTTCAATTCAGTATTTATCTTTTCCTATTCCTTTCTTTACTTCGAAGGTTTGATAGCGTATAGCCTTCTTATTTATAAGTTTTACCTAGACGACAGGAGGCATACCAACGAATTAAAAAAAATGATTTTCTACGCATGTTGAATAAGAGACTCAACAAGGTTTTTATAGAATCTCGTGAGCTGCTCGGCGCTCTGTTTTTCTTTCGATTCAACATACACCCTGAAAATCGGCTCTGTACCTGATGGACGCATCAATACCCACCCAGCCTTCATGTACAGTTTTACACCATCGGTTCTATCGATAGTTACCACATCCTTGCTTTGCTTCATTTGTTCAATTACCTGAGTCATGACACGTTCTTTTTTCTCGTTTGGGCAGACTATCTTCGTTTTAAGCATTTCATAAGCGGGGATCTCAGCGATAAGCTCAGAAAGGGATCGTTGTTCTTTTGCAAGGATTTCAAGTATTTTTACTAGTGACATTGCAGAATCTCGACAGTATTGAAACTCAGGAAAGATAAGGCCGCCGTTCTCTTCACCCCCAAACACCGCGTGTTTTTCCATCATCACACGAGCGACGATGGGGGATCCGACTTTGGTGTAAAGGACGCTCCCTTCGTTCTGACGGATAACGTCTTCAAAACAAGTAGAGGTTGTCACGGGGGTAACAGTCAGTCCTCCCTTCTTTTCCCGGGTGATGTACTTTCCTACGAGGGAGAGTGATTTATCACCCCAGATGTAGGTTCCGTTCTCGTCGATGAAGATGGCACGATCTGCATCACCATCCAGTCCGACGCCTAACGATGCACCAGCCTCAGGGACGTTTTGCATCAGTGCGGTCAGATTTTCCGGGACTGGCTCTGAGTTACGTCCAGGAAAGGTACCATCAAGTTCGCAGTTCAGCTCCGTGACCCTACATCCAAGTTTTTTTAAAATCAGAGGTGCAACCAGGCTTCCTACGCCGTTTCCACAATCAAGGACTAATGAAAAATGACACTTTTTGATACTGTTGGTATCGACTGTTGAGAGAATCCCTTTAACGTAGAGATCGATAGCATCATTCCAAGTTGAAAAG
>DATLAF010000133.1:0-2774 GCA_035527635.1 Thermoplasmatota archaeon
AAATAGTTCTCGAACAGTTGTTCACCAGGGATTGAAATCTCCTTGCCTTTTTCCAACCATTTCGCTGCGTTACGGGACGCGAGAAGGACCCCTCGTGGTGACCATGAAAACTTGTACCCGAAAGGATTGTTGTTTGCTTCATGAGACGGAAGAGCACCGGTCGTTGATCGGAAGCTTATGACCTTTCCTTTGTTCTTTTCTACTTCATGGATAATCCTCATTGCAGACATATGGTCAATGCCAGGATCAAGACCGCATTCGTTGAGGATGATGATCCCTGCAGCCTTTGCTTTCGTATCCAACGCCTTCATCGTATCGCTGACATATGAGGTTGTAATCAAATGTTTCTTATGTTTAATGCACATCTGTGCAACCTTCACATGATATGTATAGGGTAAAAGACTTACTACAACATCTGTGTTGGAAACGAAATTCTCTACTTTTTTATCATCGTTGACATCTAAATGAAACGCCGCCCCCTGTGGATGTCCGTCGATCATCTGTTCTGCTTTGCTGACGGTCCTACTTGCCATGATTACATGAAAATCAGGCTCATCTAAAAGATATCGAATCATCGGTCGAGATACCATGCCTGCGCCAAGAACAAGTATTTTTTTCATACCATTGCCTCCAAATGTGTCGAGCTGCCAAGCAGCGAAACAAATGACCTTATAAATATTTGTTGATGTAGTGATACGCAGGAGTTAGTTTCCCTTGATACAAAACCACTGCGTTTTTTATCTCAGCAGGTAACACTACTTTTTTAAAATCATAAACTGTGAAATCAGCGTTCATAATCTCAGGAACAAACCGTAAGAGGATTTCACTAAACGACTGGGACGCCTCCCGTGGTAACTCACAAGGGAGATTATCAACTGCCATTACGATAATACCATCGCCTTCGTATCCATCTGTAATCGTATCGGTTCTGGGATGGTAGATAAAAACAGGGTTATCCGAGGACGTTGTTTTCTCCGTGAACTCAATGGCACCATTGACATCAGAACTAATATCACCAATTACCCTAAGACGCAGCTTCTCTTTCTTTGAAAAGGTTTTTTTAAGATAGTCCTTGGTGAGGAGACGTGGATATTGTGTGTTCCAGAAAATACAATTCATAAGAATAGAAAGAGAGGGAATATACCGCTCAAAGACTGAACGGTATCCTTCAGGATGGTGGTAATAATCCTGCAAATCAAATTTTTTGCCAGGTGTTGCAGGTTCAACCATGTGTTCTTCTTTGAAAACAACCTTATATATGACTTTATTTGATGGGTTGTTAACCACCGATTCGATTTCCCCTGGTTTTATTTCTTGTATGGGAAAAACATCAAGTATTTCTTGAGCACCAATGGACACATTACCATATCCAGAAAAACCGATGATAAGTGGCGTTAACGAGGGGGGTAATCCCTCCGTTTTTATCTTTTTGCCAACAGCAGTGAAGTGTTTCTTTATTTCATCTAAATCCTTGTAATGAATCGTCTGTTTAATCTCGCGGAAAGGAGTGTCTATCTGCTCCCAATGTAATCGTTGTCCAAACGTCCATAAGGTGTCAACCATCCCCCCAAGACCAGCAAACCTACCGAAAAACACTAACCGTTTCCCATTTCTGTCAACAATACGCTCATAATCAATTAAGGTACAGCCCATTTCCATCATTTTCTTCAGCATCGGCATATTGTACTTCTGACCTTTGATGGTATGGGAAAAAAACACATAGGTTTTGCCTTGTTCAAAAAAATCAACAGGGATTTCTTTTACAGCAAATACCACTGAACTCGGTGTGAGGTTATCCTGAACATGAGCACCAACCTTTTGATATGCATCTTCTGAGAAAATTCGGATATTCGAAGGTTGGATAAACGTCTCGATACCGTATTTCTTTTTCAGTTCCAATACATGCTCCGGGGTGAGCGGGACTCTCCGTTCCCAGCGATTTTTATCTTCTCGTCGTATACCTAGTGCTGCTTTCATGCGATAACACCCGCGACTCCCCATCTTTTGTCGTTTAATAGGTTTTCCGGGTGGTTCTTTCTTACAATCTGAAGAAAAAAGGTGAGGAGAGAGAGAAGAAGGGGGGAGAAGAAAGGAGGAAGGGAGACTCCCCTCTCTCTTATGTTTTTAGAGTATGAACTACGATAGGCTGATACTATTAATCTCGCTGAGATCGCCAAGATTGTTCATTTTTACCATCGAGTCAGAAACCGTGTATAGGACGTCACCAATATACAATGTTCTGGTGATGTCAGTGCTTGAAGAGCCCCAGTACCAGTAGTAATCGGTATTCTGTTGTTGTATTTCCTCGGGGGTTTGGTGGGTGATCCGACCTTGGTATTCAAAGCCGTTGTCAAGGCTGAGTCCATAGACATACGCACCTTGGAAGGTGAACTCCCCAAAGAGCGTTTCTTTTCCGTTACTGTTGATGTATTTGTCTTTGACTTCCTGGAGAATCTCATAGAGACTTACAGGGATGACAAGGAGTTCTTTTTCTCGATCAAAGAGAAAAGCTTTATGGTCATAGAGAGCAGGGCTATCTGTTCCACGATCACCGATTACAACCTTTGCGACTTCTTTTGGGTTCTCAAAGTCACTGACATCAAACAGAGCGATTTTCAGGCCAAGAATCGCAGTATAGTAGATCGCCCCTGGTGTGTGGACTTTATCTTCATCGATGGTTGGGTCGACTTCTTTTCCAATACCGATGATATGGGTTTCATCATAGGGATGGAGGTACTCGGAGTATCCGGGGATCTTTAACTCTCCAAGAATCT
>DATLAF010000134.1:0-2794 GCA_035527635.1 Thermoplasmatota archaeon
ACTTGGTTCGGGTTCGCGCAGCTCACCAAGAAATACCGGGTACGGCACAGGTTTTGTATAGCCTAGATCTAATGGCATACAAACCAAATGAATTACTGGTGTGGTTTCATTTTCAACAAGCCAATCTTTTCCGCTTTAATTCCATCAATATTCACGATAATTTCGATCCTGTATTCAGACAGCTTTGCGATTATGTTATTGACGAATTAGAACAATTTGGTTTTACTGTTAAACCTGGGATTTATGGTGTCGGGTTTGAGTTGCCGATCAATGGCATGATTGAATTTCTTGAATGGGATGAAGAACACTTTGAGTATGTCCTCAAGGAATAAATGAAAAGTAGGTGAGGAATATGTATATTGCCACGGCGATACAAAAACATCATGTGGCTTATCGCCGATATAAGGAGTTATCGAAAGCAGGGCGTGAGTCTGCTCTGCAGGAGGTATATCCTGATTCCTGTTCGGGCAAAAGCGCATTGATGAATATTGATTGGTGGGTAAAAGAAACCGTACCTAAATTCACATCAGTTATATTAGATTTTGCGAATGGAAACAAGAACAAGGCAACATACACAGAAATAGAGATAGAGGTAATTGATAATCTGTATTTACTAAAAATGGGGAGAGAAGCACCATGGAAATGAAATGGGAAGAATTAAGTCCAATAGCCGTTAGCCAGTCCAATTATTACGGAGTCTTGAAAACCGTATATTATCCAGGACTGGTATGCAGTAATTGGCGCAGACACGCAGATCGCGCTGCAGAAATCACGCATGGGTTCATTATGGGTGATGGTCGCATTCTTGGACCAGATTGCCTGAAATTTGAGTTGGCACAACCGATTGTGACCACGGCTGTGGATAACAAACATTGGATGCCACGTCACTGGGATCTGGAAACACAAAAGAGCTGGAAAGATCTAGCAAACAAAAAGTATTGGAAAATGATCCAGCTTTGCGGGTTGATAAGCCAGATCATGATTTTGATTGATGTGCCAGGGAAACGCGGATCCTATTTCGATTTCGACGTTATGTTGAAAACTCGTGAAACTGATCTCACGTATAACCAAAAAGCAAAGCTCTATACGTACATCCGGACTTGGTACAAATTCTCTGAGCCCGATAAATGGAGTGTTGAGCTTGATGAATCGATAAAACTGCTAACCCAATGGCGTAATGATGCTTTCAAGGTTACCATGATGCAAAAAGTCATTGCGCCACATAATCATAGAGATCCGCAATTTGAGTCAGGTGACAACTTTATAACCATGCTTGTAACAGAAGATATTCTCGCAAGTTTTAAGAAACAGTTAGGGTACAAACCCTTAACAGAAAAGCAGCAAAAGCTCTTATTGGTTATCGAAAGAGATAGGTTTAATGATCGGTGCGGATTTACAAAGTACCAATGTGATTTGATAACAGATAATCGCCCTATGATAGTCAATCGTCAATAATATGTCGCGTTTACAGTGCCGGCACTCTTAAAGTGCCGGTATTTTTATTTTAAGGAGGAATCAATGTCAGGGAATACACATTATGTAGTTATCGGTGCTGAGAATGGAGACAAAGCCTGTGCAATAGCGGAAGATATTGCCAACGACCACAATCCGGACTGGATTGAAGTTAAAGGCGCAATCTCGGAAAACGGTGATGTATATAAATATGTTCACGGTTGGGATTTGGAAGAATTTGAAGGAATCACAGTTGAAAGCATTGAACAGGAAATCCTGGGCTATATCAATGCCGAAAGCAGTGTGGAAAGTAAGGCTCTTGCCTACTTATGGGCCAGTAACGAACTGCTATCAGAAGCGCAACTTCGGGTTTTAAGTGAAGAGCTGGATATATCTTATGAAAGAGCTATTCGCAAAGGCCCACAAACATTCAAAGATGGCCTTGAGTATTTCCCCTGTAAGTTTTACAAGGATGGAGTTTATAACGCTTGGCGTGAAAACGGTAATCCGCTATGGGTTGTTTGTGTCTATGTTCATACATAATAGGCGTAAATTTTTCTAAAATAGAAAATAGAAAATTGGGTAAGGAGAAAAATGATGGAAGCTAAAGATGTAGTGGTAAGTTCACAATTGCATGTATATCTGGATTATCCGGAGAGCACAGAAGAGCAAGAAGAGCAAAATTTTTATTACACACTTGATAGCGAAAGTGCTTTTTGCCAAGAGATCCTGGAGAGGACAGGCATTATGGTCAATCACATGGAAGAAGAGCAAACGTATGTTGAAGTCTATATTGACTATGAGGATATCAAGATCCCGGTCAAGGCGCTAGAGGCAATAATTACCGATGTATTCGCAAAACATGTGTATTTGGGAACATGGAACGATACCGGCGACTGGGTGCCGATAGAATGGAAGTCCGGCGAGATTACTCCGTTACCATTGGCAGCATAATGTACCTCTGGCCACAAACAGGATCTATGATAGGGATGCCGGCACATTATGGAGTAATGACTCGCCCTCATGATCGAGGTATTGCCCAAGGTGTGAAAGAAGGCCGAATGTGCGCCGTTGAGAGTGAAGGGTTTAGCGTTTACGGATTTACACCGGATCTGTATTTCAGACATTTACGCAAGCTACAACCCTATAAGAGTCAGGTGTTATTTGTTGTTGTACCAGACAGGGTGGGGGATGCAAAGGAAACCTACAAACTATGGCAGAAGTGGGCGCTTCGCATTAAGAAATTTGGTTACCCGCTTGCCTATTGTGTTCAGAATGGGCAAGAAGATTTACCGTTACCCTTTGATCCCTCTCCTGACTGGCTTTTTATTGCCGGTAACGA
>DATLAF010000135.1:0-8750 GCA_035527635.1 Thermoplasmatota archaeon
TTTTGATTTACTACACATGGGCCATATTTATTATCTCAAAGAAGCAAAAAAACTCGGAGATACCCTTGCAGTTGTGGTCGCAACTGATACAACAGTACGGAAACTCAAACATGACCCGATCACGCCCCAGGAGATACGAGTAAACCTCATCAAAGAGCTCAAAATGGTCGATGAAGCCTACCTTGGTTATGAAAAGGATATGTATAGAATCGTTGAAGAAATCAAACCAGACATCATCGCCCTTGGCTTTGATCAAATCCATGATGATATCGCGATCCAGAAGGAGTTGAAAAAAAGAAAACTCAACGTGCAGGTCGTCCGACTCCCGAAATACCAAGGTGAAAGCGACCTCGAAGGTACACGCAGGATTATTCAAAAAGTCATTGCCGCCCATGAATTTCAGAAAAAGATGCAACGCATCGAAGGAGAACCATGAAACATATCGGTATCGCAGACACCACCTTTGCCCGCTTTGATATGGCTCACGCAGCAATCGACGAACTCCAATCCAGCTCCACAGGAATTAAGGTCATCCGATACACAGTCCCAGGGATAAAGGATTTACCGGTTGCATGTAAAAAATTATTTGAGGAATCGTCCTGTGACATTGTTATGGCACTCGGTATGCCAGGCCCAAAACCTATTGATAAACAATGTGCCCATGAGGCAAGCACGGGGCTTATCCATACCCAGTTACTGTGTAACAAACATATCATTGAAGTCTTTGTATATGAGGATGAAGCACAGACGAGCAAAGAACTTGCATGGCTTGCGAACCAACGAACACGCGAACATGCTCGAAATGTCATCGACCTGTTATTTCATCCTGAGAATCTTACTAAACAGGCTGGTCATGGTCATCGTGAGGGATTTGAAGACGCAGGACCAGTACCATAAAAAAGGAGGTAAAATAAATATGGCGAAAGAAACAATACGAATCGGAGCGGTTGTCTCTGATTTCAACTATGACATCACTATGATGATGTTCGAACGAGCAAAAGAACACGCGGAGTTCCTAGGGGCTGAAATTACCAAAGTCGTGAAAGTCCCAGGGGTATTTGACATGGGTCTCGCCGTCAAGAAATTACTTATGCGGAAAGACATCGACGGTGTGATCACCATCGGGGCAGTGATCGAAGGGGAAACCGAGCATGATGACTTAGTCATACAACATGCTGCCCGAAAAATCGCTGATCTCGCATTAGAATACAACAAACCAGTTGGTCTTGGGATTTCTGGTCCAGGAATGACGCGACTCCAGGCAGAAGACCGTATTGAACGAGGTAAAACAGCGGTTGAAGCAGTCGTTAAACTCCATCAACGATTACAAAAAATCTAAAAAAATATTTCATCTCTCTCTTTCTTATTTTTCAAAAGGTACTACAGTGATGGTTAATCGCTCGAGTTCTGAGATTTTTTCGGTTGCGAGCTTAATAATCTCCGACTGTATTTGAGTGAGTTCTATTACGGTCATATCTCCGGGGACCATTATCTCAAGCTCACCTTGGATTACCGGTCCTGTCCTTCGCAATCGGACAACCTGGGCCGCCTTTACTCCAGGTATCCGTTCTGCATATGTTTTAATAAGTAAACCATACATGAGACAATCGCCATCGCAAGCATCTACAAGCATATACCCTGCTTCTTTGATTGCAGCAAATCCAATGGTGACGATGACACCAGCGATGATAAAACCAATGATCGAATCTGCAATATGATATCCAACTGATGAAAGAAGCAGCGCGACAACAGTAAGAAAGGATGTTGTTCCATCTTTGATGGTATTGAATGCATCGAGTTTTACAGAGCTCATATGTGCGGTTTTATATTTGATGATTTTATAAACACCAAGACTTATTGCAACAAGGCCGGCGATGGATGCGACGATTGCACCTATGAATGGAAGCTGGATCTCCTGAGGATTTATCAGTTGATTGTAGGATCGAAGAACGATGTATCCCGCTAACAAAAACATAACGATTGCTGCAGCAATAGAAGCAAGATTTTCAAGCTTATAATACCCAAAATGGAATCGTTGATCAGCTGGTTTTTTAAAGAAACGAAGCCCGGCCCAGACGATTCCTGATACAAACCCATCTCCGATACAATCAAAACCATTTGCTATGAGCGCAACACTTTGAGAGATTGTTTCACCAAGAATAACCTGCAGTATTCCAAGACCCACCAGTGATATGGTGGTCACTGCAGCAATTGTTTCCGTGCGGTTGATAACAGATTCTTGGTTACTAACCATTATACCATAGAAGGAACAACATGTTATTAAGAATTATTATTTAGTTTGGTAAAAGAACATGACCGTATGATGATATCCTCGTATTTCTTTACACAATTCAGCCATCAAAATAATTTTATGAAAAAGTATTTAAGGAGCGGTTTTCATGGCAGGATACGATATAAAAAAGACGAGGAATATTGATGGTGAAAATCAACATTACTATAGAAGGAGAAGATATTTCAGGGATTATCGATGAATTATTGCATGTTGGCATTGATATGTTAAAGGCAAATAGAAAAGAGCTTAAGGAAGTTCTAAAGATTATTGCGGATGAATCCCTTGAGGTTCTCAATGAGAAAAAAACATTAGAGAAGGGTGCGGAACTTTACAGGAAAATTAATTCTGAGATTAACTGGACGTACAAACGAGATAAAGAATAAGAAGGGAAAAATATTCTATTCTAATTCAATAAAGTCATGTGAGCTTTTTGTAAGAAGATCCATTCCATCTTTTTTTACAAGGATGTCATCTTCAATGCGGATTCCACCAAATCCGGGTAGATAGATCCCAGGTTCAACCGTAAGAATCATGTTTTCTTGTAGTACCATACCGCTATCGGGGGCAAGACCACTACCATCATGAACAGCAAGACCAAGAGAATGACCGGTAGAATGAATGAATTTTCCTTTGAATTTTGTTGAATCAATAAAAGAACTGACAGCATGGTGAATGTCACTTGCTTTCACCCCAGGTTTTATTGCGTTCAACGCGATTTGTTGGGCGTTGAGTACTGTTTCGTACATCTCTTTTTGTTTTTCAGTGGCTTTCCCAAAAACAAATGTGCGAGTGATGTCAGAATTATACTTTTTATAACATGCGCCGAAATCACATAAAATAAGGGACCCACCCTCGAGTTTCACATCCCCATGGCCATAGTGCGGTTCAGCCGTGTTTTTCCCAAAAGATGAAATGGTGTCAAACGCAGGTTTTTCTGCACCAAGGTTCTGGAGTGAATAATTGATTTCTGCAGCAAGCTCGTTCTCACTGATTCCTTCAGAAACGAGATCAGGGATTATTGCCATGGTATCATCAGCAATCAAGCAAGCCTGTTTGATACGCTGAAGTTCTTCTTCATCTTTGATAAGCCGTGTTTTGGAAAAACCATCTGATACATCAACAAAGTTCATTTGAGGGAAAATCTCGGTTAATTTGCTGAATTCGAAATAGGAAAGACCACTCGTATTCACACCAATAGTGTTAAAGGAAGAAAGAAGACGTTTGAGTGTGCCGGAAAATTCATCTTTTGTTTTGTAGATGGTAATTTGTGCTTTGGATTTTCGTGCACTTTCTGCCTCCAGTTCAGAAACGAGTACATCAAGAGTACCGTCAGGATAGAGCACCGCACAAGATCCTTCAAACAGCCCCTGCTCCAGGTTAGTCACATAAAAGAAATTATCATCAACGAATGGCGCAGAAGCATTTTTAAGCAGAATACAATCAACAGCTTTGTTGCTGTTAATAAAAACATTTTTTACTCTATGTATCATGTAGAAATCACCTCACCTTCAGGTACGCATTCCTCAGCTAAATAAATGAAGAAGAATCGAGAGAATGGTGTAATGAGTTTACTTTTCTATTGAAGAAATAAGGCTGTGTAGTTGGTCCAGGTCGGTTCTGATATTCTCTACTTCTTGCATCTTTTCCTTTTCGAAGCTTTTCAGGATAGATGGCAGATCCGCGGTAAGCTTGTAGAGATGAACTGGTCTTCCTTTCCCTTTCTTTTTTTCATCGCGTTTCTTTGCCCAACCTCTTCGTCGTAGTTCTTGCATGGCGACACTTACTTCAGGCTGTCGGAGATCAGCTCCTTGTTCAACTTCTGCAGAGCGACATTCATCCACCTGAGATATGTAAAGTAATGTCTTTGCGAGGTTCTTTGGCATTCCTAGCTCTGAGAACAACTGTACTGCTTTATTTTCATTATCATCCAATACGAAAGACTTTTTCCGTTTCATACATTCTCCTCGCGGAATAAATCAATTCTGATGTATATATAATTTTCCAATTTTTTCACTTAAATTTTTATATCCTATTCTATTATTTAAATCTTTTTATTTTTACTTTGCTTTCATCCATGATACGCTTCGCAAGATCATCAGGATACTCACCGGCATAAATAATTTCAATGACACCAGCGTTAATCAACATCTTTACACACACGACGCAGGGAGTGTTTGTGCAGTATAGTACAGACCCTTTTATTGAGACACCAAACACTGCCGCCTGTATTATCGCATTCTGCTCCGCATGTAATCCTCGACACAGTTCATGCCGTTCCCCAGAGGGAATGTTCAGATCCTTTCTAAGACACCCAGAATCACAACAATGCTGTAACCCTTTAGGGGCTCCATTGTACCCGGTACTGAGGATATGTTTTTCCTTTACGAGAATGGCACCAACTTTCCTTCGTAAGCACGTACTACGCTTTGCAACCACATAAGCCATTTCCATAAAATATTCATCGTATGACGGTCGTTCTTCCATGAAAATCCAAAAGAAGAATACCAGCAGAGCTTAATAAAATTATGATTTCACAATCGCTTGTGGATTATCTTTTCCCCGCAAGAACAAATGCTCTCCAAACAACGCCCGAAACGCAGTAGTAAGAGAAGAGAACCCAAGAATGATAACCCAAACCACAGGATCAAAAATAGGTGTCGTGGTAAAGAGAGTATTCAATGCCGGAAGATACATAATCGCAAGAATCATAAGAAAGGTGAAAACAAAAAAAGATTTCAATAACAGATTCCGTCGTTTAAATTTCTCAAGAAGACTTCCTTCACGCAATATAAATACATAAATTTGTGGTGACAGTAACGTGATTGCAAACGCTACACTACCTGCTATAAGCTCGACTTGCCCGATAGCGACCCCATGATTTTTCGTATATTCAAAAGAAAGAATGTACCCAGCAGCGATACACAACCCAAACACAATTCCATCAAGAATCATGATCAACCGTTGTTTCCTTGAGATAATCGGCTCAGACAGTTGCGATGGATTTCGCTTCATGATATCCTTGTCAGCAGAGTCAGTGCTCACCCCAACACTAGGGAATGTTTCCATAATAACATTTGACCAAAGCAGCTGGAGCGGCATTAACGGAACAGGATACCCCAAGAGTGGTGTAATCAAAATACCGACAACTTTTCCGATGTTGTTCGTAATGAGGTATCGAATCAGTTTCTTCAGATTCTGATACACACGACGCCCTTCTTCAATGGCCTTGACGATAACAGAAAAATTATCATCGGTAAGGATAATATTTGCTGCCTCCTGAGACACCTGTGTTCCTGCGCGGCCCATGGCGATGCCTACATCAGCTTTTTTCAAAGCAGGGGCATCATTCACACCATCCCCGGTCATGGCAACAATATGGTTTTTCGCCCGCAGTTTTTCAACAATCTTTAACTTATCAAGCGGCGCGACACGAGAATAAACTCTGAGATGCTCTATTTGATTTTCGAATTCTTCATCACTTAATTGTTCGAGGTCTTTTCCTTCAATCGCTTGGTTTATATCAGAAGCAATACCTACACTTTCTGCAATCGAAAACCCGGTTTTTATACTATCACCAGTGATCATCACCACATTGATGTTTGCTTCTTTTGTCTCCTGAATCATCTGTTTAACTTCGTCCTTTGGTGGGTCATAAATCGCCGCGGTTGCCAGAAACGTAAAACCAGAAAGATTATTCACATCAATCTTCGCTATGTTATCTAAATTTGATGTTTTAATAAAACCAATAAGCCGGAACCCCTTTTCTGATCGTGCGGATAGCTCTTTTAGGATATGTTGCCGGTGATGATCATCCAGCTCCTGAATCGTCCCATCATCATAATATGAGTTGCAGAACGTGAGAATTTTCTCTGGTGCACCCTTGATATAAATATCTTGTTTCCCTAAGCTATCTTGGGTGAGAATCGCTGAAAACATCAGGTCGGAGGAAAATGGAATTTGGTCAATAGTTTTGTACGTGTCAAATTGATTTGGTTTAAAACCGTTTAAAATCGATGCTTTTATCAGTGCGATCTCAGTGGGATCTCCTAGCTCCTTGATGATGTTTCCCTCTTGTTCAACGACCTGGGCAGTGGAACATTTCACTGATGTTAAAAAAAGATCATGGAGCAGAGCTGATCTTCCTTCTGCAATCATTTTAAATACATCGGCCATGACGAAAAATTTAGTGCCAACGAAAAATTCCTTCACGGTCATATCATGTTTTGTTATAGTTCCTGTTTTATCAGTGCAGATATAATCGACATTTCCGAGAGTTTCAACCGATGAGAGTTGTTTGACGATTACAGAGTTTTTCGCAAGTCGTTCCATCGCTAGAGACAATGCAATGGTCATCGATGCAGGGAGACCCTCCGGAAAGACAGCGACCAGGATGCTTATGGCAAGCAAAATGGAAAATCCAATATCGGTACCTCGTAAATAACCCATGATTAACACTAAAACGAGAGAGACAACCGCAAGTGCAACAAGTGTTTTGATTTCGCGGTCCATTTTCTTTTGAATCGGTGTTCGCTCATCTTCTGCTTCTTGAATGTTGGTTGCGATTTTCCCGATCTCTGTTGCATTCCCTGTTTTTACGACGAGTGCCCCTGCATGGCCGCTGAGGACCTTGCTGCCAGCGAACACGATATTTTTCATCTCGTAGAGTTTCGGGTTTTTTTCAAGTAATGGATGTATATTTTTCCGAATTGGTTCACTTTCACCGGTGAGATGCGCTTCGTCAACAAGTAGATCTGCCGCTTCAATGAGTCGCGCATCACTTGGGATAATATCGCCGGATTCAAAAACGATAACATCCCCAGGAACTAAAAATTTTGAAGCGATGACATCTATGTTACCGCTGCGAATAACCTTACATTGGGGTGAAAGAATTTTTTTTAGCTCTTCAGCTGCTTTTTCTGCTTTACCTTCCTGAACCAGACTAATAATAGTGTTGATGATAACAACACCGACAATCGCTATTGCCTCAAGAGCATCTTTGATGATAAAAAATGAAAGGAGAGCGGCAATAATCAGAATAAGAGCCATTGGTTCAATGAGTGCTTCAATTATTTTCCGGAAAATGGTCTTCTTTTTTACCTTTGCGAATTCATTTGTCCCGTAAATGCGTAATCGTTCCTCTGCAATTTCTTCGGAAAGACCTTGTGGTGAGCTCTGAAATGTAGTAAATAATTCTTCATTCGTTTGGAAGGAGAAATTCCCTGAGATATCAATTTTTTCAGGTTCCATTATATTCTTCCTTTGGTTGTTTATCCGAAATCATGTATTGTTTTATTTAGTTTTCATTCTTAGGAAAAATAGTAAATTATGTGATAGAAACCATACATTATTTAAGGAGTTGAAAGATAAAGGACTTCGAAAAAATATAACTGTTGGGAGTTTATGAAAAAAATTGGTATCTTAACCGGTGGTGGCGATTGTCCCGGGCTTAATGCAGTGATTCGAGCAGTGGTAAAAAAATCTTCAAAAAATAATTGGGAGGTCATCGGCATTCTTGATGGATGGAAAGGCCTTATCGAAGGAAATGTTATGCCACTTACCGATCAGCATATCTCTGGTATTTTACCAAAAGGTGGAACGATTCTTGGGACATCGAGGACGAACCCATTTAAAGAACAGAAAAACATCGATAAACTCTTAACCAATATAAAAAAATTCAAACTTGATGCCCTTATCGCGATCGGTGGAGAAGATACCTTAGGAGTTGCATTAAAATTATTTAAAATGGGGGTACCGATCGTTGGTGTTCCAAAGACCATTGATAATGATATTTCCGGAACAGATTACACGTTTGGGTTTGATACCGCAGTCTCGATTGTCACAGAAGCAATTGACAGACTCCACACCACAGCGGAATCTCATCACCGCATCATGGTCCTTGAGGTAATGGGCAGACATGCAGGATGGATTGCGACAGTTGCAGGGATCGCTGGTGGTGCCGATGAGATACTGATTCCTGAAATCCCATTTAATATTGAAGCGGTCTGTAACAATTTAAAAGCACGTCATGACAGCGGAAAAAAGTTTAGCATCGTAGTTGTTTCTGAGGGAGCAAAACCAAATGACAAAGACCATTTTGAGACGTTATCTGAAGAAAAAGATGAGTTCGGCCATGTTCGTCTTGGTGGGATCGGACAGCGTCTTGCAAAAGAAATTGAGAAACGATTAGGCGTGGAGACACGGTTCACGGTTCTTGGACATGTACAACGGGGTGGATCTCCTACCGCATACGACCGGGTACTGGCAACACGATATGGTGTTACTGCTGTTGAGTTGGTAAAGGCAGGGCATTTTGGAAAAATGGTAGCCTTACGAGGATATAAAATTGTCCCGGTTGATTTGAATGAATCAGTAACGAAACTCAGAACCGTGGACATGGACATCTATGACATTGCAACGACTTTTTTTGCCCAACCGCATAATAAATAAATCGTAGGTA
>DATLAF010000136.1:0-4902 GCA_035527635.1 Thermoplasmatota archaeon
TAACAGTTGTTGATGATCGCCAACAAAAGCTGCCGGGGTTCGCCGCCGAGTGAGATACGGCAAGACTGAAGGGCTTGCTGAGGAACGAAGGCGGAACGGGGTTATAGGGGTGGAGCCCCTATTTCATATCATCCCCGCATGATTCGATGTTCGGAATAATTGTTAGCAGACACCACATAGAAACGAGGGAGAAAAAAAATCGCCTCTCCCCGAGGTGCTTAGTCTTCCGTACGAAGATCATGATTTTTTCTTGCTTGCTTCACTTGGTGTGTTGCTTGGGGGAGATTACTCGGCTTTGCACTCCGCCTTACATAACAAAACAAAGCAGAAGTAACGAAAAAGGAGGAAACCAAAAAATGAATACGAAAATATTTTCAATCTGTATGGTAGCACTATTGGCAGTAGGCGGAATCGGTATGCTGGCTGCACAACCATTATGGCCGGTCTCTGGTACCCAGGTTCTTTCAAGAGGGAATGTCGATGTTGAAATGATTGGTGTCGATGACGTAGGATACGAAATTTGGACTGGAACCGGTTGGGGCGCTGCATTGGTTGGAGTAAAACTATCATTCACAGCAAATATTGAAGCAGGCACGTACATCGCTATTTCAGTACGAGATTCAGCCAATGTAGAGTTAGGATATTACGCACACGTTCAGGGCTCACCTATCACCGATGGAATAACAACAACGTTTTATCTCTGGAACCTGGCTGATGAACTATGGACAGGATCCACCGCGACATATTCTATGCAATTCCCACAGCTAGGCATAGTTGATCACCTGATTGTGACAGTAGCGGGAAACAGTCTATACGTAACATCCCCGACAACAACACCATAATCGCTAAAAAAACTGGAGGAGAATCTCTCCTCCTTGTCTTTCTTTCGTTATCCACGAAAAAAATAAGGAACGATGAAGTTAAATATTTTAATCAACATCCTTACACCATCAAAAAAATAGTAACGGGGGAAAACATTGAAACGGAACGCAATAGGAAGCTGGATCGCATTCTCTTTCTTACTAATTCTAATCATATCTGTTCTCTCTCAACCCTTATTTCACCAGTCATGGGGGATCAATATCATACAAGGCCCCTCCATGGAACCCGTATTCCACAGCGGAGATCTCGTGTTCGTTATCCCTCCAATCACATGGCTCCAAGGGGAACCACGGGTTGGAGACATCATTGTCTTTGAAGCATGGACCAGTGACGGTTTCCGAAAAACAATGATTCACCGCATCCAGGAGATAACAAATAAGGGCATATTCACCCAAGGAGACAACGTAGCTCAGACCGATCAAGAAGGAGGGGGATGGAAACCATTATCAGAGGAAGATATCCAGGGAGTGATACCAGAAATCGCGGGTCATCCTCTCATGCTCCCCCAGGTTGGAGGATTAATGTATACGTATTGGCTGTATATTTTGATTGGTGGCACCGCTCTGCTCATGATTCTCTATATCAGTGGATCAAAAAAACTAACGAAGGCAAAAAAAAGATTAGAAGAACGGCGAAAAAGAAGAACCTTTTCCCATCGTCATAAAAGAGAAATTACGTATTCAGCATTATTTCTCATATTCACTCTTGTACTCATGCTTATATTGTCCCCTGGCTGGCAATCTGAATATATCTCTTACGATGTCTCTGAGACAAGCAGTAGTGGAACATTTGGAAGCACGGGCTCAATATTTGGCGTCTTAAAAGTAGGGACGGAAAAAAGCATCCAGCTGAATTTTAGTAACAACCTCCCCATCCCTTTGGTAACAGTCATCGTCACAGATGACCCGAATATAAACATCTCAGAAAATCCACTTGTCCTTAACCAAAATTATATAAGAAAAACAAACGTAACAGCTCTAGCCACAAAACAGAACATCGGACGGAATGAGGCGAAGATAAACGTGATTACATATCCAGAACTCTTACCCGCAGAAATCATCACCACCTTGGCAAAGATAAATATTCCGTTATCACTGTTTTGTCTCGCTTGTTTCCCTGTGGGTATCATCGCCATGATTGGTTATGGACTAGACCGATCATTAAACGGAAGGAAACCATGAAAAGAAAAAACAATGCTAACAAAAAACGAATTGAAAGAATATCGCTCTCTCGTACCACACGACTCGTGATACTTGGTCTCATCAGCATCCTTTTGCTCATCTCTGCGGTCAACGCCTTCGGGGCGTACCAAAACCCGACAACAAAAAAAGTTGTCACTCCGATACTTCATTATGATCACAACGGACAATTCGACTATACCGTCTATCTCAAGAACAACACGGTATACGATAACAAGACTACCTTACGGCCAGGCGAAGGAATCTTCTTTAAAAAACTCATCCATCATGTCAATGCCTCCTTCACAGACACCTTCCAAATCGATCATGACGCTGACATCTCAGGAAACTACACGGTGGATGCCATCATCCAGACAAGCATTTGGACGAAAACCTACCCGCTCGTCCCAAAAACATCGTTTAACGTCCAGGGAAGAACCGCTCGATTTACCACATTGTTCCCTGTGAACTGCACCTACTATGAGGGACTCCTGGCAAAAATCAGCGAAGAAACCGGTATGCCTACACAAAGTGCGAACCTCATCATCCAATGCACGGTCGTGGTGTATGCGACCACCTCATATGGCAGATCATCCAGTGTTTTTTCGCCTACCATTAACGTGTCATTGAACCAAAAAACCCTTGAGTTTTCCAAGGACCTTACCTCCTATCTCCCTGGCGTCATCACCACCAATAGCACTGTCACCAGCGAAGAGGTTACCACCCAGCGGATCCTCTGGACTGCCCTCTCTCTGATCTTCCTTGTCAGCATGCCTCTGTTCATGTTCATAACGACCAGCAGCATCACCCCAGAAAATGCCGCCTACAAAGAACTCAGAAAAATAAAGAAAAAATATGGGGAATGGATTGTCGAAACCAAGACAAATCCAGAGCTAACAAATGCAAGAAGGATTGAGATAAACTCCCTTGAAGGTCTTGCCAAAGTAAGCGAAGAAATCGGAAAACCTATTCTTCTGTATGCGTCACCGAACATTCCAAATCATCGATTCTATGTACTTGATGAAATGACAATGTATGAATACATGTTTAAACCAAAAGAAGAGAAAACCTTAACCAGCATAACAAACCCTGACGCTGCCACTTCAGGGATTTCCCCTCTCGATGAACTAAAGAAGAAAAAGCGTTCCCACCGACTGTTATTTTCTGATCGAAAACAACAATGAGAACATATCCACAAGCAAGTTTGAAGGGGAAGAAGATTAATAAAAAACATTCGTTAAAACCGTGTTAATGCTTGACCGATACAAGTAACTAAAGCTATTTTTTTTCTGGATAAAATGATGGGGAGTCCAGTCTGGGAGGAAAGATAGATGAAAAAAGGGTAGAATCAGTCGGGAGGAAAGCTCTACCTTATCTACAATTTGACTCCCCAAGAAATATTAACTCTTTATTGTTTAAAAACATTTGGTAAGTTTTAAGGATATGTTTTTAAAGAACGTAATTCTATTTTTTTATTATCCACCAATCCGGTTTTCTAACATTTACTTGCAGGTTGTTTTTTTCAGCAAACTCGTATACTGCTCGTTGTACGTTCACCCCGTGTAAATTTCCGTCTATATCGTGTCCCCCGATGATGCCACCGGGTTTTACTTTCGGATAATATAACTCTATGTCTTTTTTCACATAGTCATACGCATGGTTGCCATCAATGTAAACCATGTCGAGATCATTAGGGACAAAACCAACTGCATCCTCTGAGGTCATCTGCAAGGGAACAACGCGGTCTGCATATCGATTAAGTACTTTCAATGCTGGTTTAAAGGATTTTGGTAGAAACGTGGAAACTTTTTTTTCGTTTGAATACTCTTGGTATTGTTCATAAGGATCTATAAGGAACATTGTTTCTATATCAAGGTTTTTAAACATCCTACGAGCGTTTGTTCCGAAGAATACACCGATTTCAGCGATACGCAGAGGATGCGGGTAATTCTGAGCAGCAAATGCAATCATAGGGCGACGCGCATCATATTTCACAAAACCGTATGCCTTATATGAGAATATTGTAATAATCCCCAATACAACTACATACAGCCAATTCATAACGGGTCATCGACAAATAGGTAAAATAACTTTCCAAGCTTAATCTGTAGCAAAACAAGTTTTTCCATTAATCAGAAGATATGTTTTTAAAGAAGAAATTGTTTTGATATTCCAAATATTGGGCGGAAGGCTACGCGAAAAGAATTAGTAATCATAGGAATCGTTGTCTAGCTTTTGTGGGTACAACGTGTAAATTCGGGTGAGATAAAATGAGAATTGTGAATCGTGGGAAGAAATGCAAACAGGAAAACTGCACTCATATGGCGCGTGTGAAAGGATTGTGCATGAGTTGTTATCAGAAGGGACTACCTCGATTGGAACCGATTATTCGTAGACGGAGCAAGATAAAGGTAGGAGATCAATGTTGATGAGATACCCTGTTGAGTACCAATGGAAAGGAAAATGAAGGATCGTTAGGAATCAACTATAAATTAGTCTTTTTTAACCTTCTCTAAGTATCTATCACGCAAATCCAGGTATGCATCAAGCTGTTTTGAATATGCATTATGTAACCACAATATTTCATCTTTAAAGTAGTCCAACAATTCAGGATTATTTTTTGTATGCTTTTCATCTTTGAGGTAAATCCGTAATGCTGCACATATGTTTTCCGTGATTGAACCGTCTTTCTTTTTAAGATCAGCATATAAATCCAGGGGTAATCTTACATCAATTCTTTTCGTTTTCATAATCTCATCCTCGGATATTATTAAACGTGTCTGCAATTAAAAGTCTTTGGTTAGGAATCAACTATTTTTTTCTTCTTTTTTTCTTTTTCTCA
>DATLAF010000137.1:0-5319 GCA_035527635.1 Thermoplasmatota archaeon
TTATCTGCAATATCTGTGGGGCAGAAAAGAAAAAACATGGCAGGTCTGTTGTGGTTGAAAAACAAAAACAGAAAGAAACAGTTGTCCTTGAAAAGAAGATCGACATCCTGCCAAAAACGCGCGTCGAGTGCCCGAAATGTGGTCATAATGAGGCATTCTGGATTTTACGACAGACTCGTGCTAGTGATGAACCTGAGACAAGGATTTTTACCTGTACGAAATGTGAACATCGCTGGCGGCAATATTAAAAATATGGAATACCTTTAGTAACTTCTTCGAAGTCCTTTTCTGACGCATTTGGAATATAGAAAAGTATATTAACAATCGTTAACTTCATGATAGTGTATGAAACGCATCACAGACCTTTCTGAAATCCATCAAAATCTTATCGATACTTTCGAAGAAGTCAAGAAAGTTGTACAAAAAAACGAGAGGCGATCTCGTGCAGGACTAATGCTTGGCCTCCAAGAAATCGGTGCATCACTTGATGGATTCATTGGAGCGTACTACCCCGTTGCTTCCAACATTATCATCGTCAACAAAACGCCATTACGTCGCATCCTTGAGACCAATAGAGCACTTCTGAAACCATATATCTTTCACGTCCTTTTGCATGAGTATATCCACACACTTGGGTTCCTCGATGAGGAAACAACAGGAAAAAAAACCTACGAAATCAGCAAACAACAGTTTGGAGAACACCATATCATCACTGAACTATCCACCAACATCAGAAAGTTCTTCCCAAACCTCGTGTACCCTATTCATGGATGGATTCCCTTAAAAGAGACACCACGAATTGAGCTTGTTCAGGGTTTTGATTTATCAAGTACAAATTCGTATATCACTTAAATAACAGAATGGAAAGAAAAAAATTGATGGTTCTTTTCATTCTTATTATTTTTACATAATAATAGAAAATTATATAAACACATCAAAATAATAGCTATTTATTAAATAATACAAAAAAGAGGTCGTTCTATGGTTAAAAAGGCATTCATTACCGCAAGTATCGTGTTTCTCTTCATAAGTGTCGCCCTGTTACCAGCATCAGCGCAAATGGCACCAACCGAAGATATCGTATCCCGAGAAACGACGGTAGTCGAGAGATTTATGGACGATGTTGAACGCATCGCTTCTGAATCACAAACCTTCCAAGAGTTTGCAGTAAAATTTCAAGACCTCTGTAGTAACACTCAATATAGTAGATTTCCTGTTGTCCAAGACCTGATAACAAAAGTTCTCCAATTCCTTGAGACGAAAAGTAGATCCTACACTTCAGGAAACAACCTGTTAGATCTCCTTGGAACATTCTCCTCTGCCCTACGTCCAGACTACTTTGTTATCAGTTATGGAGCCTATCATCGATTGAGCCCCCGAAAAGAAAATTCAATAGATCGATTCAAACAATGCCTTTCGATGTGGCGGTATTCAGATACATCCAAACTGCTCAAAGGCAGAACCCTTATCCTGGAGAGGCACCCCTTTGGGATACACCAAAAAATGATAGGACCCCAAATAGGACTCATGAAAGGCTTCAAAGGCATCTACCTTGATATCGAAAGCAAACTAACAGGAAACGCATATGTATTCTTTTTAGGTAGTGTCCATCGTATCCGTGCTTTTGACCTCACACCCCTATCGAAATAATATTCATATTTTTCTTCTTTTCCCTTTTTATTCATATCCATGTACTCTCTAAAATATCAGTAAATCTCTGTAGAAATTCGACAATTGCCTAACACAACGTAGAAAATTATATAAATCAATAAGATAATATAGATTCATAAGAAAATATACGATTTCGTAAACGAGGGTAAAACCATGACAAAAATAAAGGGAATATTTGCAATAGGCGTAATCCTTCTTTTCCTGGGTGTAACATTTAACCCGGTGTCAGCACAGACCGCTATAAAAGACCAGTTGGAAGTTAATACCATCGGTGGTATTACACAGTTGCAACTCTCCGCAAAAGATATCACTACCATGGAAAAATTCCTCCCTGCGTTACTTGATAAAATGTCCACGGCCACATCCTACTCAGGACTTATTGACACCATCCAAAGCTTCATAGCAGAGAACGGCAGACATCCTGTTCTCATATTAGTACTCTCACTTCTTATCAAAGCCATTGATTTCAACTTTAAAATCAATCAACTCCGTCCAATCAGAAAAAACGTATTTATCATGAGCTGGGGATTTACAAGCAAGTTCCTCGCGTTGGGAAAAAATAAAATCAATTTAGCTCGGCCCATGACTGGATGGTACTACTCGGGACGATCCAACCTTGTAGTAAATAGCCGTACCATCATACTTGACCCCTATCCCTTTGGCATTAAGATGCTGACCGGCAGACAGATCGGGTTAATGGCAGATTTCAAAGGTTTATACATTCACCGATCTGGATCTATCGCTGACAAAGCGATAACATTTTTCTTCGGTTTCACAAGCGTTGTTCGGGGAGTTGATCTCTCTCCGATGAATAAATAAAACAATCTCTTAATTTTTTCCCTTTTTTTTTTACTGCTTTTTTTTATAAATCCTTATAATATGCGTTTTCGTTGCGGATACTGACTATGACACCTTCTCAGGTTACCATCATTCGAAGTCGACGGCGGAAAAAGACGATTCAAACAAAATACGGAGATGGGCATCTTTGGATTTATCTTCCATCTGGTATGAGTACGAAGGTTGAGCAGAAATGGATAGATAAAATGATTGAGAGAAATAAACGATGTGAACGGAAGAAAGCGGTAAAGCAAAGTGATACTTGGTTGATACAACGAGCGCAATATCTAAACAATAAGTATTTCAATAGCAGCCTGCATTTTTCTATCAGGTTTGTCACCAATCAGAATTCAAGGTACGGAAGCTGCACTTCGATAGATAAAACAATTCGTATTTCAGAACGTGTAAAAACCATGCCATGCTGGGTACAGGACTATATCATCATCCATGAACTCACCCACCTTCTCCATCCGGACCATTCAAGGAAATTCTGGGAAACGGTCAATCAATATAAATACGCAGAACGGGCGAAAGGATATCTTTTCGCAATCAGCAGAGAAAAAATAGACGAGGAGACAGAATCTCCTGAGCTGGAAAATATTATTTCTGAGATCTGAAAAATGGAATGAAAATATATATAATCCCGTATCAGATATCCCACATGTGTGAGGTTAGGTTATGAAAACACTTATCGATGAATTTGGCTGGAATGCTGGTAAAGTATGGAAGATCCTAAATACAAAAGGGCCCTTGAAAGAAGAAGCGTTACTGCATACCACGAAACTGAAAGAAGATGAACTATGGACCGCAATCGGTTGGCTAGCTCGAGAAGGCAAGATCTGTCGAGAAAACAATATGTATAAACTTGGGCAAACGAACTTAACCCCTAAGATAGGGGCCGATGCAGGGAAAGTCTGGAGTACCGTTGCAAAACAAGGTGAGATTGATATCTCAATGATAGCAAAGACTATTCAGATCACTGAGGTTGACGCGTACCAGGCACTTGGGTGGCTTGCAAGAGAAAATAAGGTTAGCTGTAAGAAAGTCAAGGCAAAGGTACCAAAAATCAAGGTCACCTTAAAATAAGCCTCTTTTGAAAGCTATACGAAGATAGGTTCAGAGACACCTCTGGCATCCTTCTGTTTTTTTTTATCTCATGTGTTGTGATGATGCAAAACTATATAAGAGACTGATATTTATAGGGGCAATGTAAGAAGAGAAAATAACATTTCATTTTCCAAGACCTTCGGATTTTTGAAATTTATTGCTTTTTCTTTACAAATATTAATGCTCTTGTTATGGGGCTACAAACTATGAATTCAAGAAGAAATAATCGACGAAGAAAAAATAATGATTCATTTCAAAAAATTGTAATTAGATGTGACGTTCTTCAACGCCCGGTCTATGAGCATGAAGTCTGTCCACAATATATGATAAAAACCGGCTCTGACACACAAAAGAGTTGTAAGAACTGTAAGCATTCTTTTTAGAAAAAAGCAAAACTCATTGATTTTTCTTTTCTAATATTATTTATATCAGGAGGTGAATACACTATGAAAGGCATTGTTAAATTTTATAATATCCGAAAGGGTTATGGTTTTATCAGAGGCGAAAATGGACATACCATCTTTGTCCATAAGACCGCTATCCCGTTTTTTAATATCTTCCGTCTCCCTGGCGAGTCTGTCGAATATCAAATAGATAGAACCGAGAAAGGGCTTCAAGCAATTGATGTAAAAAAACTATAAATATGGTTTCTTTACAAGGTTTTTTCTATCATTTAATCGAATAGATCGAATATTTCCCTTGCTTATGTTTTTGTGAAAGACTCTGGTAAATCTCCGCATTTTTTCTACTCATTTGGATAAACTGCGGATTCTGTTTAATGATTTTTCCAGGGACCCCGAGAACTAAGCTCTCCTGAGGAACAACCATTTCCTCAGTGACAAGAGCGCAGGCTCCAACAATCGAACCGGAACCAATTTGAGCACCATTCAGCACCGTAGCATGAATACCAATCAGACAATCATCGGAAATTGTTGCACCATGAATCACCGCTGCATGACCGATTGTCACATTGTTACCAATCTTTACTTGATGCTCTGCATCTGTGTGGATAACACAGCAATCTTGAATATTGGATCCATCTCCAATCACGATAGAGTTTTGATCACCACGAATCACCGCGTTTGGAAAGACACCGCAGTTCTTTCCAATCGTTACGTCACCAATGATAACCGCGGTTGGTGCAATGAAACTTGACGGATGAATTTTTACCATATAAAACGACCTCATCGTATGAAACGCGATATCACATCTTAAAGTTTTTCGCTTATACGAATTCTTTCATTCAAATCAAAATGTATATAATCACCGAAAGTATGCTTATTTTTTTGAGCGTGAATGTATGAGCGATATTGTTTCTGTGTTCGGTGACCAAGCAGGGACTGTTTGGCAGATACTTCATAATCGAGGACCTCTCATTGAGTCAGAACTTTTATCTTTAACACATTTAACTGAACCTCAACTGCACGCTGCTATTGGCTGGCTCGCACGTGAGAACAAAATTCGGAAAGAAAATAACACCTATCTGTTAGGTGAATCAAATCTTGTACAAATCATTGGGAACGATGCTGGAAAAATATGGAGAACGTTGGAGATCTGGGGGGAAGTCGATGTGCAATCTCTCTCGCGATTATCCCGTATTGTCGAGCATGATGTTTTCACTGCGGTTGGATGGCTTGCACGAGAAGGAAAAGTTGATGGAATCGTTCAAAATATAGATGAGAAAAAAATACTCTTCTGGTTGAA
>DATLAF010000138.1:0-9050 GCA_035527635.1 Thermoplasmatota archaeon
ACGACTTTCGTGGATAGATCAAAAATCTGTTTATAGGACAAATATTCATTTTCCAGTAAGTCTGCGCCAAGGCTGGTAACCTGAATTAACTGTTTCTTCACCCCAAGCTCCCGCGTAATCATATGTTGCGTATCAAGCTCAAGGAGGTATCGTGATGCAGTCTGTTGGCTGGTTTCCAATCTTCTAGCCAGCTCATGAGATGACAACTCAATCCTATTGTGAATCGCTCCGAGCAGCGCAAGTTCCTTTAATGTGTGCAACAGATATGGTTTCATGTGCTTCTCAAAGCTCCCCTACTCATTTATTTTCCGATGGTATCTACAAGTTTTTTCCCTTCATCCGTAAATACGTAGATATTTCCTTTTTTTTCAACGATACCTCCAGACACAAACTCATCGATAATACGTTGTGCAACCCTGGGTATCATTCGATTTTTTTTAGCGATACGTTTAATATCGTTTTCTCCAGAGACAAGCTCATCAAAGATCACTCGCCTGAATTTATTTGCTAGTATGAACCCTTCATCCATGGAAGTACCAACAGCTTAATTTAGAGGTATCACATAAACCTTTTCAAACTTATGTTTCGAAACATTCCTCCGATTCTTAATGCCAAACAACTCCTTGATCGGTCGATTCGTCGGACAAAAAAGATCCAGATTCATGATCGAGATAAACGCTATGAAATAAAAAAAATTGTCATCGCTCGTACTGAAGCGTTCATCACGGATCTGACATCCCAACTGGAGTCCTACGTAAAAAACTTTCCATCACTTGACAAACTGCCATTGTTCTATCAAGAAATAATTGATATTAAGATTGATACAAATAAATTGAAGAAATCATTAGGTGCGGTTGACTGGGCACGGAAAACCGTAATAATGGTCTATCAAACTCAAAGCAGTTCCTTGACAAAATCAGGAAATGTAGAGTTCCTTAAACAAAAACAAAAAGAGATCTACGGTCGTGTGTCATCAATCGTAAAGCAAGTAGATAAAAATCTTTTGTTCCTCGCCAGTGCACAAAAAATATTGAGAACGTTCCCAGATATTGAGGATACTCCAACCGTAGTCATCGCAGGATATCCTAATGTGGGAAAATCATCTCTTATCAGACAACTGTCCGCGGCAAAACCAGAGGTTGCCCAGTACCCATTTACGACGAAACAGATCTATGTAGGCCATATGGAAAAAACTGTTCATTATGAGAAAAAGCAGTATCAAATCATTGATACACCTGGACTGTTGGACCGGCCTCTCTCAGAAAGAAATAAAATTGAGAAGCAGGCGATCGCTGCGTTACGTCATCTTGCTGATCTTATCGTATTCATCTTTGATCCCTCAGGAACAAGTGGGTATCAAATGGATGACCAGACCTTGATGCTTGAGAACATCAAGGAGCTATTCAATGATGTGCCATTTATCATCGTCGAAAACAAGGTTGATATAAAAGACACTGGTTCTACTAATAGGAGGATTTCATGTACCACGGGAGAAGGAATCGAGGAGCTACGCTCTGAAATTCTCTCTGTTCTTGACCATCTATAATCTCTCGTAGGTGCATATACTGGTACATGTTCATCTGCAAAAAATGCTCATAAAACGCAGTATTGATATCCTAGCTAACAACAACTAGGGAAGGAAGATCTTAGACTTTTATACCCTCTTTTCCCCCCTCTATTCTTCCTTCCTATTGTTAGTTTTCTAAAAATACTCTTTTTTAAAATTTAAAAGAATAGAAAATTTTTTCTGATTTTTATCGTCGTGACTTCATGGTTTGAATAATTTCCTTACCGAAATCAGTGACCCCATAGAGTCTGACGTTTTTCCCACCGGACCTTTCCTCAACCATGTTCAAACCGATGAGAGATTCTTCTTCACGATATCGTGTGACAATTCCTCGTAAGGCACCAATGACGTTTGATGAGGTAGCACCAATGTTATAAGCGATTTCAGAAGTGTAACTGCAGTTCGGACTGATTTCGCAGAGATATTCAGTGACTTTTCTTCTTATATTGCTTCGTCGAAGTGCTCGTATCGCAACCGATCGTTTGATTTCGATAGAACGGTCTATCGTCGTTTGTTCTAGCATCCCATCGTACCCACTAAAAAAACGAATAGTACCTCTTTTAATAAAGTATTCGCTTCCGGATACCTCCATACATATACACTTGCACTACTGCCTGTATATGCAGCTCTTTATCCTGGTATGTATGCAAATAATCGCATAATCTAATAAAGTATCTACGAACCGATCTCATTAATATAACATTTAAAAAGCAGTGTATAGGTTTGAATCACTCCTTAAAAAACCCATCGTCCATATTTAAATTAGAGAAAAAAATAAATAAAAAATGCTAGTTTTTCCTTCTTTTATAGAATGAGGATTTGAAGTAAAATAGCATAAGTATTGTTTTTATATGGGATAATCCATTATAATTTAGAAGGGAATATAGATGCGAAAGAAATGTATTGGAGTGTTTGTTTGTGTCTTATTAATCATCGCAATCGTCTCTGGGGTTCAAGCAATCCAGGATAACATCGATATAAAAGAAAAGAACAACCTCTCTGCTCTTTCAAATCCACAACCTTCCAATCATAACTCCATGAGTGATATGGATGATGTAATTATCGACATTATTCAAAACATAAACGAACCGTTGTATCTCTCATATCTTGAAAATATCACAGCGTTCGGGCCACGTGTAACGGGAACACCTTCTTGTTATGACGCAGGGACCTATCTGTATAATGAATTTCAAAGCATGGGACTTGCGGTCCGTTATCAGAATTGGAACAACGGGGGCTATCAAGATAGAAACATTGAAGCAACGCTGCCTGGAACCAATGAAACAAGCGATGAAATCTATATCATTTGTGGACACTTTGATACGGTATCAAATTGTCCGGGGGCTGATGATGATGCATCAGGTGTCGCTACTGTGCTGATAGCAGCGTATCTTTTAAGCGAATGTTCTGTCAATCATACCATCCGTTTTGTCGCTTTTTCTGGAGAAGAACAATGGATGCTCGGGAGTCATGAATACGTGGAAGAAGCTGTTCAAAATGGGGATAATATCGCTGCGGTTTTAAATGTCGATATGATTGGATATGCACTCACACAGGATCAAGGTAGCAAGATTAAAATTTATGATAATGGTAACCCGAGATGGGTGACAAATTTCACGGTTAATATCAGTCAAATATACTATGAGTATATACAACTCACTGCGATCCCCAGTGGTTTTACGTATAGCGATCAATATTACTTCTGGGTGTATGGGTATGAAGCTATTTTTTATCATGAGTATAAATTCAATGATTATTACCACACTTCTCAGGATACCATAGCGAATATGAATATTTCATACGCAACCAAATGCTCTCGGTTGTGCGTCGCGACCCTTGCGGCACTTGCTGAGATACTAAGTTCTTCAAATAACCCTCCAGAAACTCCAGATAAACCCCTAGGACCAACAGCAGGGAATATTCAGGTAGATTACACATTTAGTACACAAACAATAGACCATGAATCTCAGCAAATATATTATCTGTGGTATTGGGGGAATGAAATGAGCGAATGGATGGGACCTTATGAATCTGGTGAAACCGTGCAAGCGGTACATCGTTGGACTTCAGAAGGAACATATGATGTCAAGGTACTGGCAAAAGATACCGATGATGCGATAAGTGGTTGGTCAGAACCTCTTACGGTCACTATTGTTGGAGCACCTTTTATTGAGATCGGAGAGGTAACCGGTGGTTTCGGCATTCATGTAGAAATTAAGAACATAGGTAATGCTGATGCGTTAAACGTAGACTGGAAAATAACTCTACAAGGCTTTGTTTTTTTCGGCAGGGAAAGCTCTGGTTCATTTGTCAAGATTGTTCCTGGTTTTACACCAACAGCATCAACTGGATTTATTTTTGGTATCGGGCCTGTTGGTATCACCATCACTGCTAGATCGGAGGGATTAAATCCTGTGGAGACGAAAGCATCTGCTTTAGTCTTTGGTCCTTTTGTCTTCCGAGTTACTTAACAACTTTTTTCTTTCATTGCTATCTTTTAAATTTATGAAGAGATAAATATTCAGAAAATTGAATTGCATCTTTTTCGTGGTTAGTATTAGTAATCACTATTAGAAAATATGAATTAAAAAAATAAGTGCGGGCGCCGGGATTTGAACCCGAGTTTTAAGCTTGGCAAGCTTAAGTGATACCAGACTACACTACACCCGCTTGTAAGGATTGCCGAGACCATGAAGCAATCATCCCTTAAAAAGTATTACGCTGAATCGATTATCATGATCGTTATCATACATCGTATCATTTATAAATATCGCAGAAACTATATTAATATCGCATGTATTTATATAAATGACCTCTATGAGACGAGTGATCCCTGTCCTTCCGGTTATTCTTTTCTGGATACTCCTATGTTCAGGAACAACTATTAGTTCGAACGCGGCTCTTGCATACATTGACACATCAGCACAGGACATCACATTACGAGATGATGCGTTTCATGGCCGAGGGGAACTTCCCTTCATCGAATGGTGGTATTTTGATGCGAAACTCGACAACGGCTACACTTTAACGGTCGGCGTACAAATACTTAATATCCTTGCTAAGGGGATTGTCACAACGCGACTAACCATTTATGATCAAGGATCCGTAGTTCTCAAAAACTTTGAGAAACATTCTTTTCGTGATCTTTTCGCATCTTCGGAGACACCCTCTGTGGCAATCGCAAGCAAACAACTCATCGTCGGTACGTATGACGCCCTCAGCGACTGCTTTGTCTATGATGTAACAGTAAACACTTCCGATGGGGGTGTTGCATTGCATTTTGTTGGATGCACCAAAGGCTGGAAACGGCAACAACAAACAGGTGACTGGTGGGTAGTGGTTCTCCCACGCGCAAACGTGACTGGGACTATTACAATTGGTGATATGAAGATGAACGTGACCGGAACTGGATATCATGATCACAACTGGGGTATCGGTCCTCGTACCGTTTTTCGTTTTGGGTGGTTCTGGGGCACCTGTGGTTCATCTAACTATTCTGTCACATGGGCTGAATTATCGACTACGCGATACACCGGGAATCCTATAATAGTGGTGAACAAAAAAGATGGGGGGTATCTGGATATTCCCTCTGAGACGATCTGGTTTTCAGCGAAAAATATATGCATCGATCATTTTAGGTTCGTCCCACGGTTTTTTAATATTGAAACGATGACCGATGAGGTGTTTCTTGTAATCAACATGGAGGTGATCAGCGTAGACCATACCAAATTTTTAGGATTTATCGATTACTGGCGATACCATGTGAAATGCACAGGGACCATTATCGCAGACGACCATATGGAGACCGTGAATGGGATATCTATCATGGAGTATCTGAGGTTCCGATAGCAGCTGCTACCTTTGATTGTGTCGTTATGGTTCTTTTTAGAGGTTTGCTAAGATGCCGTCGGGCGCAGATCGGAACTTCATAGAAACCCGGGGTGATCGTCCGTTGCTTTTGTTGGATAATCGGATCGTTACTGGTTGTTCTGCATTTGATACATTTATATCCTTGATTCGTCCCTTTGGATTTCATATGTTTATGACAACTTGGGCAAACCGGGTTTTCTACCTTTATTATGACTGGTGTTAATTGTTTGATGAAAATCTTTTCAAGGTTTATTGCCTGCGGATGTTCACGTACCCCACCGTATACTTCGACGAAGTCACCGACGCATAACTCTCGAATGATATGCCGGAATTCTTTTGTTGGCTCATAGGCAGCACAGGGTATTGTTCCCGTTTGATCTTTTAGAATGAAAAGAACATGTCCTCCCTGAATCGTGAATGGATTTTCGATGACCGATCCCTCAATGATGACTGATTCAAAAGGCTGGATTTGTGCAATTTGTTTTTTTTGCAGATGATCGTCAGTACCTTGATTCGTTTCGAACAGAAGCCAGCTGTCAATGGGTTCAGATTGTATTTGTGTTGATGCGATTACGAGTTCTTCTGCATCATTACCACGGATTCCATAAAGGATAGGACACGGTGAGTTCGGAACGATCCTGTTATGATGATTTTTTACATCGTAGTTATCAAAGGTACCTGGATAGTCTGCATCCAACTGTTGTACAGACCTTGAATCGATTTGTCGTTTCATTCCCCACCGCTCTGGGGGTCGATACGTTATGAGTTCGAAGGTTCTATCTCGTGGTTCCCAGGATATCGCTGCGGTCGCACCAATCAACCCTCGGCTATTCTTGTATCCCTCGAATCTGGCGTGTTGATACTGTAAAATATTCTGTACTTCTTCAAGGGTGACAATTGACGTGACTGCTTTCTGGTACAGTTTATATTCTGGTTTTTTTAAAAGGAGGACATATCCTGGGTTCGTGTTCTCATCATCAATACGCGCTTGCGTATCGACGGTTTTTTTTACGATACGAACAAGTTCTGTCTGCTCGGCTGAATCAAGTTCTTTTGTAAAGGTTGATGAGCAGTATATCTGCTGTCCGTTGATTTCTCCGATTTTCCGTTTAATCTTCCCACCAGGTTTCCCAATGTGGATACATAATGCTCCATTACCTCGGGTCTTCCAAGGAATATTTGGGTTTAAACGGACAAGACGTGGATAACCGATAATTTCATATTTCTTTATAATTTTCTGAAGGATGGTTCGAACCACATAGGTGGTACACCCTTCCCTAATTGAATCTGTGTCATCAATGCCTATCCAGATGGTTGTTCACCAAAAACGTTATTAGAGAGGTCGTACTTTAAGTTTCATTACCTATGGATAGAACAGAGCTCATTGCGCAAATCAGAGGATTTTTGGGAAATGCGGGTTTTTCTGTCTCAGACCCGTATGCGATACGTCTCCCAGGTTTTGATCTAGTGGCAAGACGAGATGAGACCCTCGTTATCATAAAAGTCCTGTCGAATATTGATGGGTTGTCTGAGGATGTTGGAACTGAGCTGCGCGCACTTGCGTATCTACTTAAGGCGACTCCGTTGTTGATTGGAGAAAAAAACGGTATGAACGTTCTTGAGGATGACGTAGTATACTTTAGATTTGGAATTCAGACGGTCACCGCATCGACTTTGAAAAATCATGTACTTGAGAAAATCCCGGTGCGAGCATATGCGGCTCCTGGCGGGTTGTACGTCAATCTAGATCAGGAAAAAATTCGACGATTGCGTCAGGAAAAGAATATTTCCCTAGGTTCTTTTGCCCATTATGTTCGCGTTTCACGTCGAACCGTTCGGATGTATGAGGATGGAATGAGTGCACGTATTGATATCGCAGATCGGATTGAGGATATGTTTGAACAATCAATAACCATGCCCATCGATTTGCTCAAACCACTTATTATCGAAACCAAAAAATTACCCTCCTATCAAAAAGATCAGGATGATACCAAGGGATTACAACAGGAAGTCTTTTCCTTACTTCAAAATATCGGCTATAGCATTATTCCTATGGATCGTTGTCCCTTTGAGGCGTTAAGCAAAGAAAAAGAAAAAATTCTTTTGACCTGCGTGCAGCAATATAATAAAAAACTTGCAGAAAAAGCACATTTTATCAGTAGTATTTCGAAGATTATTGAGAAACATGCAGTGGTATTTACCGATAAGGATGTTTGTAAGAAAAACCTTGAAGGTACTCCGATTATTGGGACGAAGGAATTGAAGAAGATTCGTGACCCTGAGGATGTTTTTACGTTAATTCTCGAAAGGATAACTGCTGAATGACCACAATTTGTGTGACACAAACTTTTATAAATAAGATTATTATTCCCGAGAACTACGTTACCCTGTGGAGTAGCAATAAAATTAAGTTCGTCGATGATGTATCATGGCAGATAGTAAAACTATAGAAGCAGTTCAGAAAGCAATCGAGGAATCCAAGAAACTGGAGCGGAAATTCAAGCAATCGGTAGACGTTGTCATAAATCTAAAGAACATCGATATGAATGATGCAAAGAACCGTATCGAAGACGAAGTGATGCTCCCTCATGGTCGAGGGACAGAGGCTAAACTTGCTCTCTTTGCCAGTGGTGACCTTGCGTTGAAATCAAAAACGTTCGTTGATTTATTGATAAAACCCGAAGAAATCGAAGAACTTGCGAAAGATAAGAAACAGTTTAAAAAGATCGCAGATGAGTATGATTTTTTCATTGCTGAGGCACCATTAATGCCAACCATTGGTAAAACACTTGGTATTATTCTTGGTCCTCGGGGGAAAATGCCAAGACCGGTACCACCAACTATCGATATCAGTAGTATTGCAAACAACCTTCGAAAAACCGTCAAAGTACGATCAAAGACTACAAAAACCATACATGTAATGGTCGGACGTGAAGAGATGAAAACAGAACACATCGCAGAAAATATTGATACAATCCTCAAACGACTTGAAGGAAAACTTGAACGCGGGAAATTAAATATCGGCTCAGTGTACGTGAAAACAAGCATGGGGCCGCCAATGCGAATAATATAAAGGTGTCACGTTATGGCGCATGTCGCAGAATGGAAACACGGGGAGATCTCGGAGCTAACATCTCTGATAACTCACCATAAAATCATCGGTATCATTGATATTGGAAGCATACCTGCTCCACAACTTCAGCAAATGCGAGGGGGCATCAGGGCAAAAGCTCAAATCCGGGCTGCAAAAAACTCGTTGATCATACGGGCGCTAGACGAAGCTGAAAAGCAGGTAAAAGGCATCAGTGCGTTAAAAAGTGAAGTGCACGGCCAAGCCGCTGTGATTGCTACTGATGTGAACCCGTTTGCGCTTTTTAAAGAAATTAAGGCGACGCGACAGAAAGCACCTGCAAAGGGTGGGGAGACTGCAGCTCATGACATCGAGGTTCTTGCAGGTGATACACCGTTTAAACCAGGTCCGATCGTCGGAGAGCTTCAGAAAGTAGGAATCCCGGCTGCAATTTCAGAAGGAAAGGTCGTCATTAAAAACGATAAAGTCCTTGTGGAGGCAGGGCAGAAGATCTCCCGAGAGCTTGCGCAAATGCTTTCTCGT
>DATLAF010000139.1:0-7704 GCA_035527635.1 Thermoplasmatota archaeon
ATGCAAATGATCGTCTTTGCACTCGTGATTATGATTTATGTCCCTTGTGTGGCAACCATAGCGGCGTTGGTTCGGGAGATAGGGTGGAAAAAAGCTGGTCTTATCACGTTAACGGAAATTGGGTTAGCGATGTTTATTGGTGGTCTTGCGTTTCGTCTCTTGATTTTGTTTATGTAGGTAAGCTAGTATAAGCGAGAACAGATTTCATTCCATCAGGAGCATTATGTTTTTTCTCCTGTTGATAGATTTTATGAGAATGTTTAATTATCCACTAATTGCTACCGAGTCTCTATGGGAAAATTTAGTCGTAGTTGGCAACTCATGAAAACAAGCCTTGGTATTCTCCGAAAAGATAAAGAAATCATGGTCTTTCCTGTGCTATCCTTCGTTGCTTGTGCTATTATCTTAGTTTCATTTTTCGTAGGATTCTGGTTTGTCGGGTTACCTTCCCTCGATTCCACACCATGGGCGTGGGTTTTTGTCATGATATTCATATATTTCATTTTGTTTTTTATTGTTATTTTCTTTAACACCGCAATTATCGCTTGTGCGAACATCCGATTAAATGGCGGTGACCCGACCGTCTCTGATGGGTTGCGAATCGCTTCTCAAAACATTGGTCGGATCCTTATCTGGGCACTCATCTCGGCAACCATCGGGATGATCCTGCAAGTAATCAGGGAGAAAGCAGGATGGGCTGGAAGGCTTATTGCAGGTATTATTGGAATTGCTTGGGCGTATGTCACATTCTTTATCATTCCCGTGCTTATTTTTGAGAAAAAAGGAATCGCTCCCTCCATCCGGCGTAGTGCATCGTTATTCAAACAAACATGGGGTGAGACCATTATTGGGACATTTGGGTTTGGCATTATCTTTGTTGCCCTTGCTCTTCTGGGGATTATCCCTATTGTCCTTGGTTTTTATATCGGTAGCACAACCGGTGTGATTATCGGTTTAATTATTGCGTTTTTCTACTGGGCGATCATCGGGATCGTCGCATCAGCGACAAATGGGATTTATGTCGCAGCCATGTATCAGTTCGCGACAAAAAAACAGCTGCATTCAGATTTTGATGCATCACTTATTCCACCAACCGTACCAGGGTTTTAAGAAAAAACTTTCTAGGTTATGCTGACTTTTTATAGATGGTGGTCAGACCTTCTTCCTGCACCCATTCTAAGAGAGCAGGAATGTGGTTTGCATGGGTCATCTGTGTAACATCCTTCTTTAAATCTTTAAGGAACAGACAGGATGAAAAATAATGAGGCAGGATACTTCGCATTTTAAGGACCGCACGTCGTTCACCGTAAAACTGGACCAATAAATCAAGATGCTCAAGGCAGGTGTCTTTTTTTTGTTGCAATGTCGGTGGTGTATACCTCTGGTTCGAGACACTGCTGAGTATCTCAGGGATCACCCAGGGATTTCCGAGAAGCCCGCGACCTGGCATGACCGCCGCTGCCCCTGTTGCCTGAATCATCTGCTGTGCATCAGATCCGGTGTAAATGCCCCCGTTTGCGACCACGGGGGCCGGTAGTGCTTTTACTGATTCTTTTATGATGCCAAGGTCAACCGGTAGTCCGAATTTCTTCTCTCCGCTTCGCCCATGTATTATCAGAGCAACGGCACCAGCATCAACTAATTTCTGTGAAAACGATACGACATTGATTGATTGTTTGGATATCCCCAGACGCATTTTACAAGTGACTGGAATCGTTACAGTATCAGCTACGGCAGCGACAATCTCGGAAGCGCGTTGCTCATGTTTCATTAGACTTATCCCTTCACCTCTGCATGCGACTTTGCGTGCGGTACACCCCATATTAATATCAATATAATCAAAACCAAGGTCGCAAACGATTTCCGCTGCTTTCCTCATAGACTCCGGGATACTTCCCACCAGTTGGACTCCATTATATTGGTTTCCTTCTGCGATCTTTAGTATCTGCATGGTACGGGGATTCTTCTGCACAATCCCACGAGCATTCGCCATTTCGGTGATAATAAATGGGGAGTGGAACTTGGCAAGAATCACACGGAAAGGATAATCAGTATATCCACTTAATGGCGGTAAGAGTAATTTTTTTTCTCGAAGGATTTTGATGAAGAGGGACGGTTGCATACGACAATGGCATCAAACAGGGGATATTAATGTATGTTACTATCAAAAAAAAAAAGATCATTATTCGTAGCGTACTGCTTCTATCGGGCTCATCCGGGCAGCCTTCCAAGCCGGATAAAGACTTGAGAGAACACCAACAATGAGTGATACAGCAACGGCAAGAACCACGGACGTAATCGTAATGATTGGGGAAAGTTGAAACGAACCGCCCCCCATGGACATAAAACTCCTCAGAATCAGTGTCAGCGCCTGCGACCCAAACACGCCAAGAATTATTCCAATAACCCCACCAAGACTACTCAGTAACATGCCTTCAATGATGAAGATACTCATAATATCGCGCGTTGTTGCACCAATCGCCTTCATAATACCGATCTCACGAGTCCGCTCCATAACCGACGTAAGCATCGTATTCATAATTCCAATGGAAGCTACGACCAGGGCAATCGACGCTATACCTACAAGCACCAACTGAAGAATACCAATAATATTTTGCACCGTCTGAAGAATAGAAGTCATCGTCGTCGCAGTCGCAAAATCCTTCTTTCCATGATTTTCGTTGATAGCATCCTGAACCGTGGTCGCAATGGATTCTGCGTCATTGACATTTTCCACCCGTAAATAAATTAAGCTAATATTACTCTGACCGGTTAACTTCTGAAAATCACGGGAGCTCATCAGCACAATACTGTCTGAGGACACTCCACCAAAACCCTGTTTTCCGAAAATACCACTGACAAAAAACTTCTCACCGTTAATTTTTATACGCGCACCAACAGAGACATCCGCATCAAAGGTATCATGGGCGATACTATATCCAATCATGATTTTATTCTGATCACCTTCGTTGAAAAATTCTCCTGCATCTAACGTCTGACTTGCATATTGAAGCTTCATGACGACAACGTCCATGCCGGTCAGTGAGAGAATCGTTGTTTTCCCATTGTATTCCGCAAGACCAACACCAGATAACTGGGCGCTTACCTCTCTTACTCCCTGGACACGCTCGACATCCGCGATATCCCGCTGCGTGAAATATCCACCAGTTGAACCACCTCCACCAAACGAGGAGAAACCACCACCTCCGGTAGAAACAATGATGACATCAGATAACGAAGAGAGTTCCCCAGTGACCGCTTGCTGCATTCCTTCCCCTAGAGCGAGCAGAGAGATAATCGCCATGATACCAATCGCGATACCCAGCAACGTCAACAGCGATCGAGACATGCGATGTCGAAGATTTTTTACCGCAAGCTTCACGTGATCCCTAAACATGGCCCTCCTGGACGACGCCATCTTGTATCCGAAGGACTCGATTCGCGCGTTGTGCGATCGCCATATTATGGGTCACGACGATGATTGTTTCACCTTTTCGGTTGACCTCTTCTAAAATGTTCATAATGTTATCGCCTGATTTTGTATCGATGTTCCCTGTTGGCTCATCCGCAAGAATTATCGATGGACTGTTCGCCAGTGCTCGGGCAATTGCAACTCGCTGTTGTTCACCGCCACTCATTTCCGATGGTTTATGGGTTAACCGTTTTGAAAGCTCAACCATTTCCAGAAGTTTTTTCGCTTTCGCGGTTCTCACTTGGCTGTCAACCCCAGCAAATCCCATCGATAGTTCCACATTCTCTAGTGCATTTAAGGTCGGGATTAAATTATATTTCTGAAAAATAAACCCTATCTTTTCCCTTCGGATTCGTGCAAGCTCATTTTCATTTAATGTTGAGACATCATTTCCATCAATGAAGATATTCCCAGAGGTCGGTTTGTCAAGACAACCAAGGAGATTCATCAAGGTGGATTTCCCTGAACCAGATGGTCCAATGATAGCGATGTAGTCCCCTTGTTTAATCTGAAGATTTGTCTCTCGTAATGCGAAGACCTGCAAGGGGGGTTTACCATAGGTCTTTGAGACATTCTGTGTGACGATGACATCCTTACTCATTATGCCTTCCGCCGTTTTCTCCACCGAACATACAACAGTACAACCACAACGATAACAACGACGAGGAGGATAATCGATGTTAAACACGTCTCTAACGAGAGTGTTTGTGGTATACCATTTGATCCAGATGTACTCGTAGAGCTACCAGAGGCTTGATAGCTTTGGCCGGGACCAGAAACAACCATAAATGATTTGCTGACCACGGGTGTCTCAAAATAATCATTTCCTTGTTTGAAGGATACGGTAAATCCTATGATCTGTGTTCCGTAATCAACATTGTCTGCGTAGATATCAAAGGATGCAGAAAAGACATCATCGGGATCCATGGATCCTATGAAATATTGTGAGGGTATCACGGTTGCATCACAAATTGGTGTGATTATGACACCAGTGATCTTTTCTGTTTTTGCATTGTAGACTTCAATATTGATCCGTGAGGAGCCACCTTTGGTGATGCTAATGGGAAAATTTGTAATGATTGGTGCGACATCCAATGCCTGAATGATAGTAATGGGAACATGCAAACTGTTCGTATGGAGATTATCTCCATTTTTATAGCTGACATCAAAGGTAAGATTTTGTGTTCCGAGTCCAAGAGGTTTTATCGAAAACACAATATCCTGAGACGTCTTTGCAGCAAGTGACCCTAGGAAATAACTCGAAGGAACAAAGTCGACATCATCCCCATGGGGTGTGATAATGACTTCATTGACTGCATTTTCTCTTTTATTTATTGCAGTAATGATGATATCGGTCGTCCCTCCTTTTGATATTTTCGAAGGAACGCTTGTTTTAAGAACATCAACAGAAGAATTACTCACTTTCATAAGCAGTGGGTATTGGACATCAATACCGCCACTGACATCGATTTTGGCAATGGGGAAATAGATACCCTCACTTATGTTTTCATCAATGATAAGTTTGAAGTTCACCTCGATGCTTGCTCCTGCAGCGAGATATCCGATATTCTCATAGGTTGATGTCGCCCTGATTTGTTTACCACCTGATTGTGCAGGGATAATCCAGATTTTATCAATGGTGGCTCCAAGGGTGCGTATAGTGGTTGTTGTTTCTCCCCCCAATCCTGAGGTCGTCGTCTGGGTCGCAACGGTTTCTGCATTTCTTACCTGAAGCGTTAACACAGCAGTATCACCAGGCATGAGGATTTCTGGGGATAATTGGTATTGTGAAATCATGACTGCGGGATTTGCCTGAACCGTGGGGATATAGAGCGATACTAATGTACTGATAATTAGTGCTGCTATGATGGTTGTTGTCATTATTTTTATTTTCATTTTAATTTACCTCCTTTTGTAACTCAGACGAGCAACGTCTAAGTATTTTTATTACTTCTTTTTTTTTCTCTTTATAAGCCAGAAACGTAGAGTTTTGTATCTGCATCATGGTTGAGAGTATTTCACTGTCTTCTTCAATCATGTCGATAATTAAATTTCTGTATTTCATGAATTTTTTCATCATGCTTTCTCCTTGTTTCTTTGTGTTGAGAACCATTTTTTTTCCTTTCGGGGTTATTTTAAATATATTTTTTGAGCGTTTCTCTGTGGTTTTTACTTTAATCAGTCCGTCTTTTTCTAATTGTTTTAGAAGGGGATAGATGGTTCCTTTGCTTGGTATCCATGTGCCTTCGGTTTTTTGTTTGATTTCCGAGATGATTTCGTATCCTGATTTAGGTTGTTTTTGGAGGGAATGCAAGAGGTACAGAATGAGTATTCCATTTTGTTTTCCGTTATGTGTTTCAAAATGTAGAACGTTTGACATGCGGCGGGTAATTAACGACCGATTTATAAATATTTCTGAGTTGAACGGTTCGGTTCCGATATATTATATATTCAGAGATAAAAATGAGATTTAGTTTTTCCGTTTCAATAAAAGAACCATTGCAGAGAGGGTGAACAAGGCAGTCAAGATGCACGCCAGATTGTCAGCCAAAACTGTTCTCAATAGCTCGTTCTATAAGATGGATAAATCGTACACAAAAAGAAAAAAAAGAGTAGGGAATTTAATCTGGTGTGTAGGTTCCCCAGAAGTACAGTGCTGGACCGATGGGTGCCATAAATCTGCCAAGGAACCCGTCGTCTTGAACTCGTATAAACCCTACGATAGGCAGGGTTCGTTCAGTGCCGTTTACCATGAGGCGGATCCTTCCGATCAGGATGTGTCTGCCAAATCCACCTCTAAAGGTTCCGGTTCTGTTTTCCGTTGCCCAATCACCGGTAAATCGTCCACCGCGATTGCGCAGCTCATAAGTTCCCGATATATTACCTACTATGGTCGCATTTTGACCTTGTCGTTTGAACCCAACATTGCCTAGAAAGGACCCTGTTGTGGGTAAAGGCATTGTTTGGGTCGTCTGTTGTGTCAATCCTGGTGCTGCAGCAGCAATTGAAACGCCTAAGAATAATAGGCAGAGACTCAGGGTTATCATTTTTTCCATCATATATCCTCCTTTTTATCGATTCTTAAGATAAGAAAGGAAGCATTAATATATAAATTTATACCAGAATTTTCCCCGAATCTATAATAAATTCATAGGAAATACAAGACAAACGCGAAGCTTATTTATATAATTATTAACATTTTCTTTTGAGCAGCCTTATAAAGATGACTTATAAATTGTAAACAATCGCATCATCGAAAATTCATATAGAATTCCGAGATTTTATTCTTAGTAAAAAATAATAAGGAAATTTGGGAGAAATTCTGGTGGGATTTGGGTAAAAGAATATAAAAGAATTTTAAATATCTTCAATAAATATAGATAGGAGGTAAAAAAAATATGAAAAAGAAAATTGTTGGAATATGTATTTGTATGCTGTTTCTTGCCAGTGGTACCACATTAGCAACCAATACTCTAAACAACCCACCGTATGTTCCAAGTAGCCCTCATCCAGAAGATGGGGCACTCGATATTGGTGTCAAAACCCATCTTAGTTGGCTTGGCGGCGATCCGGATTCTGGAGATAAAGCAGTCTATGATCTGTATTTTGGGAATGAAACAAATCCTGGTTTAATTGCAAGTGATCTTGATAAACCAAATTATTATCCTGGAGTTTTACAACATACAACACAATACTTTTGGAAAGTTATCGCTAAAGATCAAAATGGGGGAGTCACAAGCGGTCCTGAATGGACATTTATAACGAATAATTGTACTTGCGATCCTCCAGAAAAACCAAGTGGTCCTGCTCGAGTACGTTACCAAGACAGATATAATTATACAACCCAAATGATGAATCAAAATCAAGATGGAATGTACTATAATTTTTCATGGGGTGATGGTAATCACACTGGTTGGATAGGACCTTTCAATCATACTGAGCGAGTAAGAGCTGAATACGCATGGGAAGAACCTGGGACGTACCAAGTGCAGACGAGAGCCCGCTTTATGCACGGAACTGAAGACTTTTTTGATTGGATGACAACAGGGTGGAGTGACTCTCTTCTTGTTGAAGTAAGTACGACAAATCCCAACAATGAAGCACCAAATGCACCAGAGATAGACGGAACCAATAATGGAAAAGTAGGTGTAGTATATAATTATACCTTTATGGCAATAGATCCCGATGGCGATGACCTTTATTATATTGTAAGTTGGGGTTGCTGTGGAAGC
>DATLAF010000140.1:0-2165 GCA_035527635.1 Thermoplasmatota archaeon
AGATACTTCAAATCATTGTACAAGACAGTATCTTATACCACCGAATCCAGGCACATGGTATTTTTGTGCAGGAACATGGCAAGGCAATCCATATAATGCTACGTTTTATGTTGATGATACAATATTCTCAGCAACACCCGCTTCTATTCAATATGGAGGCGCACGAAATCTTCAGCTTGGCGCATCGACAGCAAACCAATATTACTGGGATGGCGTTGTTGATGAGATACGCATCTCCGATATCATACGCAGTGAAGAATGGATTTTAACAGGATATAACAACCAGAATAATCCTTCAGATTTTCTTAGTATCGGACCTGAAGAACCACATCCGTAAATCTACTATTCAAACGAACAAAGAGTTGAAAAGAGACCATCTGAAATTGTCGATGATGCCTGAGGAATAATTATTTGATCCCCACAAAAAATCATAAGTCTTTAAACCGTGTCAATGCTTCTGCTTCGGGGGATATGTTTTTAAAGAAAGAACTAACTGTGTAACGACCCTTGTGTTTACTATTTTATTAAAAAGTGGTGAGAGATGAACTGGGTGTTGTTTCCAATTCAGCTCACATGTTTAGGTTTTAGTTTGGTGTTTTTATCGGTTTTATGGCACGATTTGGCTTGTAAAGGTGTATGTTCCGAATGCTGCTGCTTTAAATGTAACTGCTACCTCAGTTATATCCACTTGTCCTGCTGTCCATGTTATTGGTGTTGGTCCGTAACTGAATTTTACTGTGTAAATAGTGGGTTCTCCATATAACCCCAAAGCAATCAAATCATATGGTCCATCCCATGCACTGCCATCCCATGTTCTGACGTTAACAGATACAAAATCGTTGCCAGTTACTCCAATCCAATTTGTTACAATGTTGTCAACATTTCCAGTTATTGGTGCGTTTGCATTGTTTATAGTTTTCACATAGAATGTTACTGTCTCTCCACCATGAACACTTGGAAATGTAATTGAGTTATCTTGGACATACCCTGTGTAAAAATCGTTTGAAATCCATTGTTCCATAGGCGATGAAACAGTTGCCGTTGTAGTCACTGTATTGCTCAAATAGGTTAGTAATGCTCCACTTGCTATCATACTTCCAGCGATAAGAACTGCTAATACTGCAATGATTTTACTTGTTCTCTTCATAACTTTTTTACCTCCTTTTCAGTTACTTCTGCTTTATTTTCTTCTGTAAGGCGAAGTGCAAAGCCGAACGTCTCCCCCAAGCATTATGCCAGAGAAGCGAGCAAGAAAAAATCATGAACTTCGTAAGGAAGAATAAACACCTCGGGGCGAGGCGAATTTTTTTCTTCCTCGCTTCCATGTGGTGCCTGCTAACAATTAATACGGACATCGAATCGTATGGGGATGATTTAAAATAATAAGGAACTCAACCCCATAGGTCTTTAAATACTAGTAATACTTTTTAAAAAAAGTGATAGCTTATGGAAGGCCTTTGTAAGGACGAAAAAGAGAATATCTCCAAATTCATTGAGCTGTCTCTTTCACTATTGCAGCATGGATTTGATGAGATGGAGATGCAGAAAAGGCTCGAGTTCGTCAAACTCCTTGGAGCGACTGCTGAGTTCTGGGTCGAGAAAACCTATGGCAGGATGCTTACTCTTGAGCATCGTGTCGCTGAGTTGGAGAAGATTGTGAAAAAACGATAATCCTGCGCTATCAAAACCTCGATACCTTTCAGAATTATTCCCCACCTTAATCTTTTGTTTTAAGGATATGTTTTTAAAGATATTCTTTTAAATCTAATCATGTTTCCGGTTCACGTTGAGCTGGGTATCATCATTACTTTCCCCCTTTTACAAGAAAGTTTTTTTGAACCCCAGCTCATCAATCTTCCAAGGATATGTTTTTAAAGAAACATTTAAAGTAATGGAGATTTATTTACGACATATGAAGTGCGTGATTTGTCGTAGTGAAATTAGTCCAGAAAACCTAATTAATATTTGTAATCAATGTCAAAAAATTATCGTAAACGTTGAACAAAAAGTAGATGAATTGTAGAATATGTTTTTAAGGAAGGAATAATTACAAAATCATTAGAGTGGAGGCAAAGGTTATGAAAAAACAAATAATGATCATCGGAATCGTCATTCTGTTAATAACTACTTGGTTGAGCGGTTGTCAATCACAAGGCATAGGAGTT
>DATLAF010000141.1:0-10993 GCA_035527635.1 Thermoplasmatota archaeon
CTTTTTGCTGATTTCCAGGAAGAGTCGGAACTCTTCCTCTTCTGCTTTTTCGTAGATTTTCCAATTTGTTTTTCGCATATCCCATTCCCTCGTGCAAGAGGATATGCGATTGTCAGATATTAATTATGAACCAAGGCCGTATTTTTATTCTCCATATTAAAGAGGACGATATGCTTATATAATTCATTCATCTTTCGTGGCTTCGGTGCTCACGAGCATATTATATGGAGGGAAGCACAATGAATAATGTCAACCTTGATAAAATATTCAAACCAAAAAGTATCGCAGTGATTGGTGCGAGCGAAAGCATTGGGTCAGCAGGATACAGAATTTTTCGGAATCTTATCGGGTCTGGATATGATGGTGTTGTTTTTCCAGTGAATTCAAAACGAGAAAGTGTGCAAGGGGTACAAGCCTATCCCTCTATCAATGATGTTTCAAAAATAGTTGATCTTGCGATTATTGCAACACCCGCAGCTGTTGTCTGTGATGTCGTCGAACAATGCGGGATACGAGGTATCAAAGGTATTCTTATCATTTCTGCGGGGTTTAAGGAAATCGGCCCTGAGGGTGTGGCACGTGAACAACGATTGTTAGACTTGAAGAAAAAATATGAGCTGCGCATACTCGGTCCCAATTGTGTCGGTTTCATCATGCCATACTTAAACATGAACGCGACATTTGCAGGGTCCATGCCGGAGAAAGGATCTATCGCGTTACTTTCTCAGAGTGGCGCGGTCTGTGGGGCGATCCTTGACTGGGCTGCTGCAGCGAAAGTCGGGTTCAGCTCCTTTGTTTCTGTTGGTTCGATGCTGGATGTCGATTTTGGTGATCTTATTGATTATTTTGGGATGGACATTCATACCAGAAGCATCGTGTTGTATATCGAATCGATTACCGATGCGCGGAAGTTCATGAGTGCGACGAAAGCATTCGCACGAGCAAAACCAATTATTGTGATTAAATCAGGTCGGTTCAAGGAAGGGGCAAAAGCTGCAGCATCGCATACCGGAGCTCTTGCTGGTGAGGACGATATTTATGAGGCTGCGTTCCGACGATCTGGTGTTGTCCGTGTCATGGATATCATGGATTTATTCAATTGCTCCTCGATTCTTGCAAAACAACCACGCCCAATGGGGCCAAACATCGGGATTATAACCAATGCAGGAGGACCTGGTGTTCTCGCAACTGATTCAATCATCGAGAAAGGTGGTAAGCTTGCCACCTTATCTCCTGAGACGATTGAGAAACTCAATAAGGTATTGCCAACGTATTGGAGCCATGGCAACCCGGTTGATATTATCGGGGATGGGGATGATGAGCGTTATCAGAAAGCAATTGAGATTTGTTTGGATGATAAGAACATCGATGGTCTGTTAATTCTTTGTGTGCCCCAGGTGATGGCGGACCCGCAGAAGCTTGCAGATCGATTGGTCGATATCGCACGAAAATCAACCAAACCAATTCTTACCTCACTTATTGGTGAGGCAAGTGTGTTTCACGCCAGGGAAATCCTTAATCGGAACAATATCCCGACCTATGCATCGCCTGATGAAGCGGTTGAATCCTACATGTATCTGTATCATTATGAACGCCATTTAGCTCAGCTCTATGAGACCCCTGCGGAGTTAAACATCAAAACCCCGGCTCATATGGAGATAATCAAAAAAATTTCAAATGCAGCGGCCAAAGAGAAAAGAACTGTGCTAAATGAAAGTGAAGCAAAAACATTTCTTGAGCTGTATGGGATAAATACCACGACACCGATATTCGCAGAAAATGAAGATAAAGCAGTGAAAGCATCAGAGAAAATCGGGTATCCTATTGTGATGAAGATCTTTTCTCCGCAGATTAGCCATAAGAGCGATGTTGGTGGTGTGGTTCTTGATTTACGCTGTGGGGACGACATAAAAACTGCATTTAAAGCAATGGTTAAAAGGGCGAAAGAAAAAGTTCCAAATGCGACGATTCTAGGGGTCACCATTCAGAAGCAGGTAAAGAACTACGGCTATGAACTGATTCTTGGGTCAAAAAAAGATCCGATGTTTGGTTCCGTGATTCTCTTTGGGTTAGGTGGTATTTATACCGAGTTGTTTAAGGATCGAGCAATCGGGTTTCCTCCTCTGAACCAGACGCTAGCACAGCGTATCATAGAAAAAACAAAAGCCTATGAGCTGTTGAAAGGATTCAGAAACGTCCCACCGGTTGATATGAAGAAAGTTGAAGAAACCATGATTAAATTTTCACAGATGCTTATCGATCACCCTGAGATAAAAGAAGTCGATATCAATCCCTTGATCCCGCAGGGAAATGATCTCATTGCGGTGGACGCCCGGATCATCCTTGATCCTGAACCAGAGAAACATCCGCACCTTATCATTACACCATATCCAAATAAGTACATGAAACCTATCACACTGAAAGATGGAAAGAAAGCACTCCTCCGACCGATAAAACCAGAGGATGAAGACATGTGGTTGGAGATGTTTAAGACGTTCTCTGAGGAAACCGTGCGGTTCCGATTTTTCAGGATCATCAAAGACACGCCTCATGAGGTTCGTACACGCTACTGTAATATTGATTATGACCGTGAGATTGGGATTGTCGCAGAAATGAAGGAAAACGGTAAAAAGCGACTGCTTGGCGTCGCTCGTCTCATCCTTGAGCCTGCTCGAACTAATGAAGCAGAATTCGCATTGGTCGTTACTGATGAATGGCAGCGGCAGGGGCTCGGCTCTGAGTTTTTGGATTACCTCATTGAAATCGCGAAAGATAAGAACCTGGTAAAGATCAATGGTGTAGTCTTGAAGGATAATTACCCGATGATCGCGTTATGCCGGGAGAAAAACTTCAGGTTCTCAGAGGGTGACCCTGGTGAATACAAGGTAGAATATGATGCTCTGCTCGATGAAGGGCTTACTGACGGGACCCTGGAAAGCGGCAAAAAAATCATCGATACAGATGAAAAAGATAACGGGAAGGCAGAAAAAAAACCCTAAAAAACCGGTCCGTGTCGTTCGGTCATAGGTAATGAGGGTTGTTAGAGTCCCCTTCGACGATATTTACCCAAAAAATCGGGATGTCGGTGGGGATGGATTTCTTTTTTTTCAGTTTTTTCGTCATTTGGTTACACCTCTCTAAGTCGTAATGCGAGAACGCGTGCGCGGTTTGCGACGACAAAGGATTTTGCGATAAATTCCACCTCGGTTGCTTCCTCGGGGCTTGATACTTGACCAACAATCATCATTTTTTATCACTCCTCATTACCTTTTTTGTCTGTTTTGTTTAAAGCATCTTGTTGTACATCAAGTACCATGGTTCTGTACACTCCTTACCCAAAAGACGTTTTCTACAATATTGTTTGAATTGAATCAGAGAATATCGCTTTATAACCACGTCGCGGTTTATCGTTGTGCATGAACAAGAATCTGATCATAGCACTTCTCCTTATTCTTGTTTCATTTGTCTGGGCAGGGTCGTTTATTGTCGTCGATATTGTCACCAAGGAGATGGACCCTATTGATCTTGGTTTTCTCCGGTTTCTTGTTGCTACCCCTTTGATGATACTTCTTGTCGTCCTACGAAAGAAACCAGCATTGCTTCCAAGAAAAGAACTCCCCTCCCTGATTGTCCTGGGGTTGACCGGTGTGACTCTCTTGTATCTCTTCCAATTCATTGGTATTCATTTCACGAATGCCCCCACCGCCTCTGTTCTCATTAACACGAATGTTATTTTCATCGCGATTCTTTCTGGTTTGTTTTTACATGAAACCTTGACAAGGAAAAGGGTGGCTGGTATTGTCCTTTCGTTTATCGGGGTTTTCGTTATCATGTTTGTTGATGTCTCGAAACAAGAACTCACCTTTGATAATCTTTTTCTCATCGGCGGCATCCTTATGTTGCTGTCAGCGTTCTGCTGGGCGCTGTATTCGTTTGTTGGGAAACGGCTGTTGAAAACCTATGATGAGTTTGTGATTACCGCCTACGCGTTTGGTTTTGGGACATTGTTCTATATCCCTTTCGTTGTGTTGCATCTAGGGTCGGTTCTTCAACAGACATCATTGACTGGGTGGTTGGCGGTCCTTTACCTCGCGCTCACCTGTTCTCTCTTTGGGTATCTGGGGTGGTATTATGCATTAAAGCACATCGACGCAAGTAAAGCAGCAGTATTTCTCAATTTTATCCCGCTCTTTACGATTCTGATGTCGTTTTTCCTTGGTACATCCCTGACATGGTTTTTTTTTCTGGGCGCAGGGTTAATAATCTATGGAGTATATCTCACTCAAAGAACCTAACAGGAATGGAACCAGAGCATGTTCTGCGTTGAATGCGGGAAGGACACACCAATCTTCCGAAATGGTGTCTGCCTCAGCTGCTATCTGAAACACACTCAGTTTTCAAAAGGACCAGCAGTCCTTGATATTATTATGTGCCCTCGTTGTTCATCCTATAAATTCAAGAACACATGGATACAAGAACCCTTTGATGACATCCTAAAACGTGGCATCAAAGAAGCGTTTTCTGTCAGCCCTGAACTGAAAGACGTTGCGATACAAACCCAGTGTAAGGAGCAAGATCGGATACTTGCCTGCATGGTGTTTATCTCAGGGGTTCTTGAAAATCAAACAATCACGGAGCAACACCCGCTGACCGTGCGAATCAGACATAACACCTGTGAGATTTGTTCTCGAGAAGCTGGCGGGTATTATGAGGCGATTCTACAGATTCGAACGGAGCAACGAACATTTACCAATGAAGAGTTGAAGACCCTTCGATCCACCGTGGAAACCATAGTTGGGCAAGTTCAAGACAACGGTAAACGAAGTTTGTTTATTACAGACATCGGTGAAAAACGAGAGGGTCTTGATTTTTTCCTTAGTGAAAAAGGAACCGCGCTTTCGATTGCGAAGAAGATCCAAGAGCAATTCGGTGGTGACTTCAAACAATCAGCATCCTCTGCAGGAATGAAAGACAGCAGACAGGTTTATCGTATGACCTATCTCGTGCGGATCCCAGCGTATCGAACAGGGGATTTCTTCTCGTTCAATCACTCGTTTTTCTTTATTGTATCGATTCATACAAATAAGGTTCGTGCTCTAGAACTTTCAACATGGACTGAGAAAGTAATTGATGGGAAAAACATTCAACCATCCAAGATTTATGGTGGAGCAGAGCTTATCAGGGAAATGATCGTGGTGAGTCAGTCGAAGAACGAAATTCAACTCATGGATCCAAAAACCTATACCACCGTTGAGATACAAAAACCAAAAACCGCTACTGTTGATACAACAATGGCGAAAACCGTAAAACTCGACGGGTATCTTTTTTTAGTGCCTGAAAAAATCGGTTAATAGTATGGCCGGATGAATGTGTTGTTTTTTGTTCGTTCTGCTATTTCACCAGCGATGTTTGTCATCATGAGGGATTCAACCTCTTTTTTGGTTTTTGCATGCGCAAGGACCCACATGAGTTTAACATAGGCCGTTTCAGGAAGCATATCTTCTCCGCAGAGAACCCCTGCTTTGATAAGATCACGTCCTGAAGAGTACACCCGCATGTTGGTGCGTCCGAATAGACACTGTGATGTCATAACGATTGCTGTCCCGTCTTTGATAAGTGTTCTTATTCGTGAGAGAAGTTTTGTTGACACATGCCCTAGCCCAGTCCCTGCGAGCACGATACCTTTTTTCTTTGGGATATCCTCTGGTTTCATCCCTGGATAGAAATACAGTATCGCGGCGTCTTCCTCCATCAGGATATCAGTGGTTACCGGCCCTTTGGTCTTTTTTCGATATGGAGCCCGTAGGGTGATGGTATTGTTTTCTACTTTTCCCAAGGGAATGTCGTTGATGGTTTGAAATGCGTCTCGTCTGGAGGTGTGGAATTTTCGTACCTTGGTGCCTCGGTGAATCGTTGAGAAGGTATCAGAGATTTCCCCATGCATCACGACGACGACCTCTCCGATATCTGAGGTTGCTGCAACGCTTGCTGCGGCGATAAGGTTTTGCGCTGCGTCAGAGGAAGGTCTGTCGCTGGATCGTTGTGCTCCGACAAGTACCACTGGTCCAGAGAGGTTCTTGAGAAAGAATGATAATGCTGCTGCGGTATATCCAAGGGTGTCAGTTCCGTGGGGGATCACCACGCCTGCCGCACCGCTATTCAGTTCTTGTGTGATACGCTCTGCAAGGGTCTGCCAGTGTGAAACCTCGATGTTTTCGCTAAGCATCTGGTAGGCGACCTGGGATTTCACATTACAAAGGTTAAATATCTCAGGCACAGAGAACGCGAGTTCCTCCGATGAGGCAGGGTGAACCGCCCCAGTTCGATAGTCGACGTAACAGGCAATCGTTCCCCCGGTCCCGATAATGGAGATGGTCGGTTTTTTCTGGTCAAATGGGATTTTTTTTATTGGTTTTTCTGTGGTGTGTTGTTTCTGTATGAGTATAATTTCTGTTTTTTTATCGACCGCGATGCCGATGTTATACCCAGTTTTCAATTTTATCGTAATAATATCGTCATCGCTGAACTCATGATGCGGCATGAGTACTCCTTCGTGCTGCTCGTTGTTTCGTACGATGCGGATGATGTCGCCTGTTTCTGCGTTGACTACATTGAGTTTTTCCTCGATTTCTTTTTTTCGGGGCATGTTGTTCTTGTGTAGTATGTTTTTGGTTTTTATAGAATTATCCTCTTTTGTATCAGAACGGTTTTTATGGGTGAAACACTATCGGTGTGTGTATGCGAGTTGCGTTAAAGTTTGCATATGCGGGAACAGGTTTTTCCGGCTATGCACGACAACCAGATCAGCGAACCGTTGAGCAAACCATTTTAGATTTATTAATCAAACAAAGGATTCTTGATAACGTCCACACGTCTTGTTTTCGTACTGCGAGTCGTACTGATCGTGGTGTGTCTGCTTTGGGGAATGTCTGTGCATTTGAAACCGAGTGTTCCAAAGAAGAGATTCTTCACCAGTTGACCACAGATACATCAGATGTTTTCATCTATGGAGTGCAATCAGTACCACCTGGTTTTTATCCTCGACATGCACACAGAAGGCAGTACCGGTATTATCTCAGGAGAAACGATCTTGATTTGAATGCACTGCTTTCAGCTGCAGCGTTGTTTACCGGTGAGCATAACTTTCAGAATTTCGCGCGGGTTGAACCACTGAAAAACCCGGTTCGAACCATTGAATCTATCGTGATTTCGGAGAAACACGGTTTTTTCGTTATTGATTTTTATGCACAGACCTTTCTGTGGAATCAGATTCGTCGGATCATATCTGCACTTGAAAAAAGAGGACGAGGAAAACTATCAGATGAACAGATTCGTACTGCGTTAGAACACCCGGAGCAGAAGGTTGATTTTCAGATAGCAGCACCTACACCCTTGATTCTCAAAGATATTGTGTACGATTTTTCCTTTGAGTATATACAGAACTATAAAAAGAAACTAGAGCGCTTCGAAAAAGGAATTGTTGCTTCGTTATGATGATTCGTTGGTAGTGAACAGAGTACAGCGCGCTTTCTTTTATGCGACTATTTCAACTGTTTTCTGCTGTTGTCCGGCGAGGACTTCGTTCATTTTCAGATACGTCATGTCCATGTCTTTTTTCTTCGTCCAGGTCTCCTCAAGTGGCGTAAGTGTCGCTGTGTTCTTTGCCATACCAACCATTTTATCGTTCTGGTTGTTCATGACGGCAAGGACTGATTCATATCCTAACCTGCTAGCGAGGACCCGGTCGAACGCTGAAGGATCTCCTCCACGTTGTACATGACCAAGCACGCTCACCTTGATATCCCAGTTGATGACCTTTTCAACAGCTGTTTTTATCTCTGCTGCTCCACCAGATGTTTCTCCTTCTGCAATCACGATAATGCTGCTTTGTTTCCCTGCTTTATGCTGGGTGTCAAGCTCTGTGATAAGCTTCTGGATCTCCATGGGAGCCTCAGGGATAAGGATATCTTCGGCTCCACCACCAATACCAGTGTACAACGCAATGTACCCAGAGGTTCGTCCCATGACCTCAATAATGAAGAGTCGTGAATGCGATGAAGCAGTGTCTCGTATCTTATCGATAGCCTCAAGTGCGGTGTTCACCGCAGTGTCAAACCCAATCGTAAAATCAGTTCCAAAGAGATCATTATCAATTGTTCCAGGCACACCGATACCTTGAATGGGGAACTCCTGGGTGAGTTGATGAAGCCCGCGGAATGAGCCATCCCCGCCTATGACAATGATGCTATCGATACCAAAGCGCTTCAAGTTCTTAAACGCTTTTTCCCGTCCTTCTTTGGTGAGAAATTCGCTGCTGCGTGCAGTCTGCAGGATGGTTCCCCCATCCTTAATAATGTTACTGACAGAGTACCGGTTGAGTTGTTCAATGTCCCCTTCGATCATTCCTTGGTACCCGCGTTTGATTCCAAACAGCGTGTTTCCGTGATCGAGCCCTGTTCGGACAACGGCACGTATTGCTGCGTTCATCCCCGGAGCATCACCACCACTGGTCAGTACTCCAATATATTTTCCCTGATTCATCCCATCACCTTTCTACCATACTGAAATCATTTCCAGCATTTAAAACATTCCGGACAACAACCAGTACATGATGTTTATTTTCGTTTTGCTTTCATTGCCCGATACAGAAAATACGCAACACCACCGTAACAGACAACCGCTCCAAAGATAAGCATGACAATAGCGGAGAGCGATAACCCACTCATAGGATCTCCTGCTTTTTTCCTTTCTGTTTCATAAATACAAACGACGCGACAAAGATCGCGATACAAGGGATGCCGCCTCCAAGAATGACCAGCCACCATGGTTGTACATATGGTCGTATGACGTTATCATAGACCGCTGCGATCAAAAGAATCGTAAGGATGCAGGGAACAACGTATTTAATAAGCACGTCCCACCATCGTCCAATCAAGATATCTGATGTTTTGTTTGCGTTTTCCCGGAAGACTGCGACACGGAACGCCCATCCGAGCACCAGACATTCTATGAGCCCGACAAGCACCAAGCCGAAGTTTGAGACGAAGTGATCCACCATATCCAACCAGTACAGGCCACTACCCGTGGTAAACAGAAGACTTGCAAAAAAACCAGCAAGGCAGATGAGTGCGGTTGCTTTTCCTTTGGTCATCCCCCATTTGTGTTGTATCCCGGCTGTTATGGGTTCGATCATGGAAAACGCAGAGTCAATCCCAAAGGTGAGCAATGCAAGATAGAAAAGTATCCCAAATACGGCGGTTGCGACAGGAAACAGTGAGATAGCGGTCGGGTAGGTGATAAAGGCAAGTTGCGGGCCAGCGATCCCAAGGTTTTCTATCTCAACACCCTGTGACATCGCAAGATAGCCGATGATGCTAAAGACCGCAAATCCTGCAAGAAACGATGTCCCGGCGTCTGCGAGTGCGATGATGAATGCATTATTTGAGATATCTGATTTTTTATGCAGGTGACTTGCGTAGGTGATCATGATGCCTTGTGCGATACCGACAGAGAAAAAGACTTGTGCATAGGCAGCAAGCCAGACGTTCAAATCAGTGAGTCTTGAGAAGTTCGGAGTGAGGTAGTAGCTGATTCCTTCCAGTGCACCTGGGCGGGTTATACCGCGGAGTGTTAGAATGGTAAGGAGGAGCCAGGGGAGTGGAACGGTGATCATCACGACTTTTCCTATCCGACCAACCCCTTTGTACAGGATGATGAAGACAAGGGACCAGATGACGATGAGGCTGAGGAGTATAGGGATGCTGATTCCTCCAATGTCTAGGGGGCCTGTGGTGGTACCAAGGAAGTCAGAGAGGAAAAAGTGTTCCGCGTTCATCCCCCAGCGGAGATCAATGGAGTATATCAAGTATGAAAAGCACCAGGCCATGACAACAATATAATAGGTGACGATGACAAATGGCACGAGTGCGCTCCACCATCCTACAAACTCCCATTTTTTCCCGATTTTTTTAAACGCCCCTGGTGCCCCTTGTCTGCTCCAGTGTCCTACGGAGAATTCAAGGATGAGCATGGGGATGCCTGCGGTGAATAAGGCAACAAAATAAGGGATGAGAAATGCTCCCCCGCCATTGGTGTAAGCGATGTAGGGGAATCTCCAGACGTTTCCTAGTCCGACAGCAGAACCGATCGCGGCCATAACGAACGCGAGCCGTGAGTTCCATAGTTCCTTTTCTGGAATGATATTTCCCCCAACGAGGTGTATTAATTCTCTCTTCTGTTTATAAATATATCTGAATTTTAATTTTTTTTGAAAGGGATGTGTTATGAGTCACCTAAATATTTATTATGAATGAACTGTTCTTGTGTTGCTCGTGCAGGGGTAGCCAAGCCTGGTCTACGGCGACAGACTCAAGATCTGTTCCTGCAGAGGTTCGGGGGTTCAAATCCCTTCCCCTGCACTTTTTCACTTTTTTTACAGAAGAAAAGTATATTAATATAGAAAACATCTTATAAATATAAATAATTTATATCAATAAAGGGAGCTATGAAAAAATTAATCGTCTTAATCCTTGTTTCAGCAACAATTCTCAATATCGTTGCAGGTGCTTTTATCTTCCTTGATATTCAGATAATGAATGTGCCAGAAACAAATCTTACCATCGAATTAATAAACATCACCGCCGACGAAGCAATCCTTCAAACCACCCTGAGGGTCAATAACCAAAATTCTTTCTCTATCTACTTACAAAATCTCACGATGGTAACAGTAACAGACCGTGGAGACGTCATCAACAACCTCTCTATCAAAGGAGGCGAAACCAAAGCACATGAGAACAAAACGTTCACTGCAACCACAAGCATACGATTCAATGGTTCCCTTCCGGACCAACTGACCAGCAGGATCACCGGGACATTCGGCACCATGTTCTTTGGAATAATGAAATAGGGGCTCCACCCCTATAACCCCGTTCCGCCTTCGTTCCTCAGCAAGCCCTTCAGTCTTGCCGTATCTCACTCGGCGGCGAACCCCGGC
>DATLAF010000142.1:0-3663 GCA_035527635.1 Thermoplasmatota archaeon
TTGCTATAGACCAGGAAGTCGTCGTAACGACCGATGGTATGATCTTTGGTCTTGGCACAATCGCTTTAACAGCAACAGCAAGTTGCCCAGAAGCAGCACCACCCACAGTCACAAAATCAGCGACAGGGAAGGTCTTAATCGTCTTTATCAGAAAACTTGCATAGATCCTCTTTTTTCTTTCTTTTTTTTATTCTGTTTTTCTTGCAAAGATTTATATACTATACGAAGTCTATATTTTTAGTAGAAAATAGGGGATATTATATGAAGAAAAGCCTCGTTGGAGTAATCATTGCTGTAATAATCATCAGCGGATATGGAGCTGTTGCCTCTTCTTTGACAAACCAGAAAATGGTAGAAAAAACTGATGCCGTATCGTTTTCGCCTCCTCAGCTTGTTGAGGAACTAGACTCTACGAATATCGGTCTTTCTGAAGCTACCTCGTATCTTACGACACCAGGGAATTACGCCCTACCAGTCGTAACTCGCGTGTATACGTTCCCCTTTCTCACTAAAATAACAAATGTCATGGTAAGTTTTTCAGAAACATATGAAAAAACCATATCAAAACCATTGAAGCTTGTTCCACAAGCAGTCGCAGACAACGCAGAGAGTTCAGCCCTCGTATCTCTTTCATCGTCATCGACAAGCCCGGAACAAATGTATAGTTATCATATCGCGGCAGGCAGGGACGGTGATAACCTCGCTACCTTTTTAGCTATTCATCTGTATCCGATTCAGTATCTTCAATCAGATAACATTCTCCGATGTGCAAAATCCGCGAAAATCACGATCACCTATTTACTACCAGAAACACCCTCCGCATCAACCTTTGAACAATTCGAGCTTGTGATTATCGCCCCAAAAGCGTTCTCAAACGCCTTACAACCGCTTGTCACGCATAAGACTACCAAAGGCATGACAACCAAACTCGTCACCAGTGATGATATCTGTAACAGCGTCTACTTCCCAGCGGAAGGACGAGATTGCGCAGAAGAAATGAAATACTTCATCAAGAACGCATTTGACCAATGGGGAACCAAATACGTGCTCTTAGTTGGAGGGAGAAACGGTGGAATCACGCAAGAAAAATGGTGGATACCAGTCCGATACTCTCTTTTGAATGATGACGGAGAAGGCTCGTATCTTACTGATTTGTATTTCGCTGATTTATATGATAGTGACGGGAACTTCTCAAGCTGGGATTCGAATAACAACGGTATCTTTGCAGAGTGGACTCACACCCAAAAAGACACTCTAGACATGTACCCAGAAGTCTATGTTGGTCGTCTCCCATGCACAAGTGTCACTCAGGTTAAAACCATGGTAAAAAAAATCATTACCTATGAGACAACCACGTATGGCTCTGAGTGGTTCAAGAGGTTCGTTGGTGTCGCAGGCGATACCTACCCTGAGCCGAATGATCCTTACTATGAAGGAGAGATGGCGACGAATGCATCATTTGGTCAACTGCAAGACCTTGGGTTTACCGCTTCGTTTATATGGACATCAAACGGGAAGTTTACCGGTCCAGAACCGGTGTTCGCAGAAATTAGTAAAGGCTGTGGGTTTGTCCACTTCTCAGGCCATGGCAATCCCTTGGTCTGGTCGAACCATCCCCCGAAGAACGATTCGTTTGTCGACGGTCCAAATGCATTTGAGATGTGGAAACTCTCCAATAAAGACCAACAACCAATCGTAATTGTCGGCGGTTGCCACAACGCACAGTTCAACACCAGTCTCGTGAACATTCTCAAGGGAGTATTGGAGGATGGGTTGTACTATTTCAACTCGACCCGGCCATTTGGGCAGTTCTGGTACTATCAATGGATTCCTCGATGTTGGGCTTGGTCCATGGCGAGTCAGACTAAAGGAGGCGCCATCGCCGTCATCGCAAATACCGGCCTTGGGTATGGGGAGCCTGGAGAACATACGTTAACAGAAAGGGGACGACACCTGGAATGGCTTTTCTTTAAAGCATATGCCGATGGACAGGAGAACCTCGGGGAGACTCATAGCACAGACCTTATCTTATACATGAATGAGCACCCTCCCATGGATGATCAGATAGATTGTAAGATCGTTCAGCAATGGGCGCTCCTTGGGGACCCAAGTCTGTTGATTGGAGGATATTCCTCCTAGTATTTTTTTCCTTTCTCTATTTTTATAAAGAAATATTTATATATTAAGAGGAGAATCATCTCAGTAAGGAAGAAACTCATGAAAAAAACCCTCTTTGTTTTGCTTGTTGTTCCTCTTCTCCTTGCTTCATCGGTTGGTGTTACTCCAGCACGGGATCTAAAACCCGCGGTCACTCCTTTCTCCACCGATGATGGTACCATTATCGATATGGTAAACCAAATCAATGAGTCCTTATTATTTAAATATCATAATGGACTAATGAAGTTCGGACCCCGATATACAGGGTCGATCAGTTGTACCTTAGCTGCAGAATATATTTATGATGCGTTTCAGCAGATGGGACTTGACGTTGAATTCCATGAATGGCGCTATGGCGGCTTTCATAGTAAAGATGTTGTTGCAACATACTATGGTAATAATCTGAATAGTACAGCGGAATACATGCTGTGTGGTCATTATGACACCGTTGCTGTCTCCCCTGGTGCGGATGATGACGGATCAGGGACAGCGGCCGTGCTTGCGATTGCCTCTGTTCTCAGTAATTACCATTTTAACCATACGATCCGCTTTATCACATTTTCTGGGGAAGAAGTCGGAACGTATGGGAGTTTTACCTACGCGCGAGATGTGTCGTACCGTGGTGATAACATCGTCGCGGTGCTTAACATGGACATGATTGGTTAAGCAAATACATCAGAAGGGGGACGGACCCTACGGTTTTTCCCACCGGAGCGCTCACGCTGGATTGCGGATTATGCAAGCCTAATTAGTGAGAAATATAACGATATCATTGACATGAGGATTGTTACGCTTCCAGCATATCGCGGTGATGATAGCCAGGCGTTTGTCGATTACGGTTTTGATGGTGTCTGGATTGCACATCAAGATGGCTACCCGTGGGGTCATTCACCTAATGATACGGCTGATAAACTCAATTGGTCCTACTATGTAAAGGCAACCAAACTCATATGTGCAATTACCGCTGAGATAGCACAAAAACCAATCGATCTGCAAGTACTATTAAGAAGGCCCTATGAAGGGCATACGTATTTCCTCAAGCACATTCTTTTCGAAAGTGCCTTTGGAAAAGAATGGTTTGCTGGTTTACGAGGATTAACAATAATTCTTGGGGGAAAAACAATTGCACGTGCTGAGGTTTATTCCCAAGAACCAATCCAATACGTTGTCTTCTGTATTGATGGGTATTTTATGTTTTGGGACACAGATCCGCCATATGAGTGGACAATCCAGGGGTGGATTTCTCCCATTAATGGAAAGCATGTCCTTGATGTGTATGTCTATACGACATCAGGTAAAGTAGCATCTGATGAAATGGATATTTATATGCTTTCACTTGCAACATCATATAAAGGTTAATGTGAGAGGGGCCTTGGTTCATAATTAATATCTGACAATCGCATATCCTCTTGCACGAGGGAATGGGATATGCGAAAAACAAATTGGAAAATCTACGAAAAAGCAGAAGAGGAAGAGTTCCGACTCTTCCTGGAAATCAGCAAAAAG
>DATLAF010000143.1:0-9915 GCA_035527635.1 Thermoplasmatota archaeon
CATTTTGTCGCCAATAAAATACAAACTGCTGAAGGCACTTAACTTTTATTCAAGTGCGAAACTCAGGTTAATAGATGATTTCCTCTCAACGAGCCCCGCGGTCGCAATCCTGGCAAAATCCTTATCATAGGTGATGATCCCTCGAATCTCCGGATGTTCATAGGCTGCCTGCACCAATGACAGGTCAGCAATCGACGGCTGTTTGAAGAAATTCGTTTTAATTTCGGTCAAATCATTTGGAATCTTACCGACCGTATAGATTAGGAGTGTCTCAGGAAGATTTTTCTCAATTATCGAACCAACCTCTTCGATGATCTGTCGGGTCGTTGCAATACTTATAGACTGAGTGTTTAACGTTAGAATCGCCTGGCAATATTTCCGACGCGCACTTCTGCTTTCAAACGCATAAATTAAAATATTCGCATCGACAAGATACGCATCATAGGCGATTTTCTCATGCAGATAATGCCGATAATTTAAAAGCTTCCCACACGCACACACGTTCTTTTTACTCCGACATATATGAATTCTCCGTTTGCAGTACGGGCAGGTCACCTTCATAGAACAATAATGTAATGCAACAACACTTTAATTTACTAATCCCTTCAAAATCATCGATTCGGTGGAATAATCATAGCAGAAAAAAGACAGAACTAACCATCAGAGCGGATTTCATCCGGTTCCATCGTACATTCACCGCAATACATACTATAGAACATTTCTTTGAATAAACAAGTACGTTTAAAAAAACTTATCCACCCAAAATCCAGCAATCTCATTGTAAATATTACTGTCGATACTCAACGCTCATCATCGCAACGAAAACAATAATACCGTTCGAAATCGTAGCTTACTGTCTTTTCGTTCTGTCTGAAGGATTTTCCGCAACCGGCACAATTCACTGCATTTCTCTTTTGAATACTCTTTGATTTATTTTGCATCACCTACACCATCCACGTTGGTTCTTGGTTGAAGTTCACCATGTATGGACAAGCCATATATATCCCTTTTCATTTTGTTTTTATTACAAGGTCAAAAGAGGAAATACACACTGTAACGTATATTGAAAAATCATAGTATTTCCTCTCTATCTTATATGTTCAATTCCCTCAGAAACACATTCTTGAAAATAGAATATTTTTCTTTAGATAAAATAGTGGGTCTGGGCTTAAAAGTCTGGGAGGAAAGAATGCAAAAAAACATTCTAAAGAGCCCAAACCCATGTATTAATATAAACATCAAATAGATAAATCTATCTATATTTTAACACCGGGAAAAAGCACTTTCTTTTTATGATCTTTACAGACTAATTGTACACCATCACATGATACTTGATCCAGAGCGTTTCATAAAACCACGTCGAGGAGGAATAATCACACACTTTTTTCAAACAGATTCCTAAGAGACAACTGGGGAACCATTACCAATCAAGAGGACCCCAATTACGACTTTTACACTTTGGACACACATACATCGTATGACCTTTTTCAACCTCGATCTTTATAGGTGCAATAAATTTTGTTTCGCATTTTTTGCATTTATAGAAGTTTACCATTTTACAATAAAAGAACGTCTCCGAGTTAAAAAACCTTTTTTTTTTAAAATAATAACAGCTTCCACACGAAACTGACCTGAATCCTATCTCCACCATTTTTTAAAAAGATGGCATCCTTACAATATGATACGGAACGGTGAATCACCTGCCAAAAGAGAAAAATAAACGCTACCACAAGACCACTGAAAAAAATAACACAGAATGAGAAACAAAAATTCTCATCATGCTCTTTAATCTCTCCTTTTTGCCTATCGTGATGGTAACAGGAGCATTTTGCGTACTATTTACCAACCTTTTAAAAGAAATGATAATCGCTCTTACCCCAAGCCGTAGCATCATAGAAGACAACCCAAAAAACATAGATGACCTACCTGAAAGACTTCCCCGCAATCTTTAATATGGGTAAACAGGGATGAAAAAATTAAAAAAAAGAAAAAGAGCTTACGAATAACCACCGATTTTAAGACTTGGGTCACCGAGCAACTGCCATTGCTGTACAGTCTTCTGATCAATCCCATCCCAACCATGGTCATACCGCCAGTAGGAATATTCCCAGGTTTTAAAATTCGTGATATACCCAGAAATCGCCTGGATATACGCCATGCCTAGGATCGTCTGATTCTCCTGTCCGTACTGTCTGAAAAACTCAGTGTTCAGCCACCCGTCACCAGGGCCAATAGTACACACATCACCTTCTGAACCCCAGCCATACCCCGTGTTGCCCATAGTCGCAATCGACCCTGTATGCGGCATTTTCACCATGTACCAACCCCAACATTCCGGTAGAGGTGTACCATAGGTGAACATATGCATCGGCAATAACCCATCTAACAGTGACGGGATTAATGAGACGCTAAACATACTGTTATGACAACCACCAACACTGGTCACTGGAAGTTTGTCCGTATTCGTTAATTTCCGCATAGGCAGAACCGGCAAAGAGAAAAACGGGAAGTACCGCGACGCCTGCATGACAAGCAATCCTGCGACCTGGCCATACCGACGATTCCCTGGAATTCCAGGATAATGATCACCCCACCATCCCGGGCTCCCATGCCCTGAGAAGTACGCAAGGCCATATCCCTTGCTAAATTCGTTTATGACATCGGACTGATCGAACCATTTTCCATTCGAGGTAAACACGCTGTTGGTCTCAAAATCATCAGGAATGTAGGTAAGAGCTCCCCCCCGTCCATGAAGCATTTTCTCCCCAACTACCCATTCTCCCTCGTAGTAAATCTCCAAATGCTCACGGGTCGCGTTAAACACTGTTATCTCATCTTCGTTTTCTATCCAAACCACGAGATCTGTGAGATTCCCATATGGCTGTGGGTCATAGGATTTTCCCCGGATGGTCAGCACACCCCCAACATAGGAGATGTTCGCCCACCAATACAGATCATTACAATACGCTTCTCCGTCATTTGGGGTGTAGGTATAATCGGTGTTCCCCAGGGTATTTCCATTTGAAACAGAGACGATTTCGGTAATCGGAGGCGCAGGGTACCCATCCGCAAGCGCAGGGTTCAGATTGTCATCATGGTTAAAAGTAATGTTCGTTTCAATGGTCTTATCAATGGTGAGATGAATTTCATCAACTGGTCCTCCCTCCTCTGTGTTAAAGCTCTGCGCAAAGATCGTATACGCCCCATTCGGTAGCCCGGTGGTGTTCCATTGGATGTTCCAGTCCTTTTGATCCAGGAATCCGTCCCCTGAGATTACGATGATTCTGTTAAACCAGCTTGGGTCCGCAGGTTGCTTTTCATAATTAATGATTTTATCAATAACGGTTTTTGCTTCATGGGCGCTCCTGCAGGATAGCCGCCCAAACGCAACATCAGGATACAGATCCAGCTCATCGCGCAGCAAACCTGACCATTCCGCAAACACACCATTCCCATTGGAATCCCAGTTGTCAAACACCCCACCGTCCTTGTAAATATCTGCGTAGTAGAGGTCACATATGTACCCGGGCTCATCGCTAGTGAAGTTAAATTGCTCGTCACCATCCCATTGGAAATTCGAATAGCGAATCGGTAGATACCATGCGTTGGAACCTTGATTAATGTCATCCTTTGCTTTTGCGATGATATTTGATTTCAATCCACCGAAGAGGAGGACATATTTCATACCCCAGGTTTCCAGTGCATCCCTAATGAAATATTTTATCTGCTCAGGCTTATCCACACCGTCATATTCTGCGTAAATATCCTCGGTTGTTTTCAGAACAGTCGGTACACCCATGCTGATTTTATGATCCACGAGCCGCTGAACCTCTGATGAGAATTTCGAAGGGCTGATAATGACAAGATCATAGGTGCTTTTTGCAGGGAACAAATCCCGAGCTGGCTGCTGGTACCGGAGAACCATACTAAATTTCTCAGCAATCTGCAGTTCTCCCGCAGCAGGCTGATAGCGTACTGGGAAAAGATTGACGGTCACAAGGGTCACATGCTCACCTTTCGCATTCAAACCACAGCCAACATGAAAACCAAACCATGCCTCAGGATACAACGTATCACTTGTATACACCCGTGTGTCTTTCTCAGATTGCAGAACTGTCTGCGTGTTTGGAGTGTGCGGTACTGGTGCTGGTGCTGGTCTGAGTTCCTTGTTTACATTCTGTTTTTGAATATGGCCTGGTTGGACCTCTACTTGGATATCGGTGACGCCAAAAGGTAATTCATAGTGCTGAATTAACCGTGGAACCATCGGTTGACCCGGGTTCAACAGATAGGATTCTTGATCTCCTAGATGAACCAGAAGATAGTCATTTGTATCTTCAACAACCTGTAATGATGAGACATTAACAGTTACAACCGCTGTAAGAGTTTGTGTCGAGAGTAAACCGGTGTCACTGACCTTAGTTGCGACAGAGCCAAATCCGCTTATAATAAAAATTCCTACACAAAGGATACTTAACCATTTTTTCATAATGTTCGCCCCTTATCTTATGATACTATTATAGAATACATAGTATATAAAACATATTCCTTGAAAAGACTATAGCGTTTTTAAATACTCTCTAAAGTAGTGTACGTATGGGAAAAAAAAGAAAAAAAAATGAGTACTTAGACGGGCATCCTCATCAGGTTCTTAAGCAGTGGGAATCTGTGAACGAGATTATGTAAAAGACTCAAGGTCTGAGATTGTATGGAAATCAGGTCCACTGGTGTTTTCATATACACCGTGATCGTCCCGTAATCACTCGGATTATGCGCATTAACAACCGTTATCGTTCCATTGAACTCACTTTTTTCCGATGGAGCCACCACTGAGACAAGCACCGTGATTACTCCATCCTCTGGGGTAAGGCCAAAGCCACTCAAAGGAGTGAACGTCCAATTACCCCAATCTGGCCATTCGGTGATTACCCAGTCAAGCTCAGAGGTTGGGTCCCCGATGTTTTGCACCGTAAAGTTACCTATGACGGTCGTACCGGCTTTGACAGAAGCCCAACTTAAATCCCCTGCACAGTCTAAATCAGGGTAAAGAGGTACCGACCCGCCAATGGTGAACCCCTTGATGCAGAAATTCGCGGTATGATCCCATGTAGGGTCAGTGAACACATAGTCGTAGAGATCAACCCAAGAAGAACCACTCCAGTAATAACTCTCCCCTGCATGTGCAACAGATTTCACAATCGTTCCCCGGTCCGATCCACCCAATAACACCGGGACATCGGAAGTACGGTCAATGGGTTGCCCACCCGAAAAGAGTTTCACATAGATGTAATAATCATCGCCTGCGGAGAGCCCAACAGGATTCATAAGGGAAATGGTATGATATCCCTTATACTCGATTGTCCCAGATTCAGTAGTAAGTTCATCTAACAACACGCCACCTTCGAAGCGGTCGTACACCTTTACCGTGTACTGAACAGAATCGGTTGCAGCATAGAAACTTACTGCTTTGAGTGTCTCATTATCATTTGAATCGAATCCATTGAATGCCTCAGAGATGTCTGTGAGTGTATCCCGCCACCCATGATAATCATAAAAGTACGTGGTGTTATATGGTGTAAGTTGTACATCCTGGAATGATACCGCTCCCATCTCAGGGTGCTGACCAGCCCATTTGTCATAATAGGATATCCAGAAATAACCACCTTCAGGTCCCCAACTAGATCCCCAGCTGTTTTTGCATAGCCATGCTCCGGGTTGTGGTGCTGGAGTAACTTTGGTATCATCCCAACCTACGATAGCAACCGAATGGTTCGGATCAGTAGGGTTAGATGGTGGTTGATAAAAACCGTAGTAGCTTCCGTAGTTATAAAGAAACTGAGATTCGTAATCAAGACATGTTCCCATGACCCCCTCGGTCATTAATGTCTCTTTGATGGTGTTGATGTTAATCAGATCCGGTCCTGCGACAAACCATTCAATATCCTGCGGGTAAAACAACTCATAGGATGGATCATATCTCGCTGGTGCTGAAGAATACCAGCTGGCGTCATACTCCGAAGGGTCGTTTGCTGCTGGACTATACACCGCTCCGTCCCCTCGTGTGATGTACGCAGACGCGATCAAATAATCTCCCCCGTTATGGACTAGCAGGCCACTGCCTGGGAAATCATCGTTGTTAAAGGTATTAAATCCATTCCACCAATCGAGATGGTATTCAGCGAGATTCGGCTCCTCGGTATGTCCTGTTTCATCCCAATTCCCTGTCATTAAGAGGTTTCCCTCAAGTGCGGCCATTGTCCCATGGGTCCAACACGTGCCACCTGTTTGCGACTTCACTGAAGTGACATAATTCGTACCGCCTACATTTCGCAAGTCAAAGGAACTCGGAGGATCTTGCAAAGGGATACGGGGTGTAGTTTGTGTAAGAGCTGAGACAAGTTGTGATGATGTTTTAGTCCCATAGCTAAAAGCACTAGCGGGTGTGATGACAAGAACAGTGGTCACCGACACAATTAACAACTTCAACCATGTTGTATTCTTCATAATTTTTCCCCTTATTTTCTTTATAACAAGATTAACAACAGCCTTGATATATATAAAGATTTGGAAAATAAATCACACTATTTTATTCAACAGTCAGAGGATCTTTTATTTAAAGAACTCAGTTTAAATTGCTTTGTATGAACTCGGTTGCTACTTTCCAGCAAAAACCGAAGAAATAATCAGTACCGTTTGCAAGATTATTTTTAACTACTGCTTACGTTACTTCGTATGTTTCTTTCGCATTCTTACTTTACGGTAGAACAAGACACCACCGAATAGCGAAAATGCCACGATAACCCTGATCTCTATTGAAATGGGGATTCGGTATAAGGTCACCAAGGTTCATTGTATTCTTCGCTTTCGCGTTTCAAATGATTCTTCAAAAACCTTTGTCTTCCTCTCAAAATAAACACATTAGAAAAATATAAAATCCCAGTTTCACTCAATCATACATTCATTCAAAAATAACAGTTTTTTTACGTTTGCTGGAAATGAAGATATTATTCTTTAGATACTTCTTATAAGCTAGGATTTTTCAGAAAAGCTCCATCCTTTACATCCTCCTCGTAGGTGCGTACCCTTTTATTTGGAAGTTTCCAAACATTTTCTCACCTTATATATATTTTCAGCGACCATAACCGCCTTTGATGACCTATGAAAACGAAAAAAAGTATATTGATAATAGGGCTAGTGGCAATCGCAATAGTTGCAGCAGGGACCGTCATTGGAGTCAATCTCAGCACTGAAAAACAAACGAACCAACCAGCATCCGTGATCTTCTATCTTTCCGCTGAAGATCATACTACGACCATGTCTCTAAAGAGAGGAGACCAGGTGAATCTTACGCTACAGGATTATGGCGATGGTGGTTATGTGTGGACGGTAACACAAATAGATGAAAACTTCCTTCGTCAAACCAACCAATTTACCTGGGGCAGCTCAGGGATGCTTGGTGATTTTGGCAAAGACACATGGATTTTCACCGCGATGAATACAGGAAGCAGCATCCTAGAGTTACAATGTCAACGACCATTTGGTGAACAGGATGCCTGTCAGACATTCAAGATTACACTCAACATCCAATAATGCGGATCTTCCCTCCTTTTTTTCTTTTTTTTTAAAATAAAAATTTTACGCAAGAACGTTTAAAAAGAATAAAAATACATAGGTTATCGTTCCACTCTTCAGAAAGGGCAATACCATGAAAAGCTATATATGAAACGATTTCACTTCTGGTCTCCAAAAAACCTAATTGTAGCCCCGTAGTGCAGCGGTTAGCACAAGAGACTCTGGATCTCTAGACACCAGTTCGAATCTGGTCGGGGCTGTCAAGTGAGCGTGGGATATATGGAAGGAACGGAAGCTATCACCAAGGATTTCATCCGAGAAATCATCGATGAAGATATAAAAACGAAGAAATATAATGGTCGGGTTCACACCAGGTTTCCACCAGAACCAAACGGGTATCTCCACATTGGTCATGCAAAATCAATTTGTCTGAACTTCGGCATCGCAGAAGACTACAAAGGCCTCTGCAACCTTCGGTTCGATGATACGAATCCTAGCAAAGAAGATGAGGAATACGTTCAATCCATCATAGAGAATGTCAAATGGCTTGGGTTTGACTGGCAGGAGCGCTTGTTCTTCGCCTCAGATTATTTTAAACAGATGTACGAATACGCAGTACAACTAATCAAGGCAGGGAAAGCATATGTTGATGATCTTCCTGCTGATAAAATCACAGAATATCGAGGCACTCTTACAAAACCAGGAACAAACAGCCCGTATCGTGACCGCCCTGTTGAAGAAAACCTTGATCTTTTCCAGCGGATGAAAGCCGGTGAATTCGCCGATGGCCAGAAAGTCCTGCGCGCGAAAATCGACATGGCGCATCCAAACCTTAACATGCGCGATCCGGTGATGTACAGGATGCTGCATGCGAGCCATCATCGCACTGGTGATGCCTGGTGCATCTACCCGATGTACGACTGGGCGCATGGTTTGGAAGACTCTCTTGAGGGGATTACCCATTCGATTTGTACCCTTGAGTTTGAAAATCATCGACCACTCTATGATTGGTTCCTGCATGCACTTGCGGTGTATCATCCCCAACAAATTGAGTTTGCCCGTTTGAACCTCACCTACACCGTCATGAGTAAACGCCTGCTGCTTCAGTTGGTCGAAGGAAAATTTGTTGCTGGTTGGGACGACCCTCGTCTGCCGACCATTAGCGGAATGCGACGTCGCGGATACTCCCCGTCTTCAATTCGGAATTTCTGCAAGCGAATTGGTGTCGCAAAAGTCAACAGCATAGTTGATTTCGAATTCCTAGAGCATAACGTCCGCGACGACCTGAATAAAACCTCACCCCGGTTCATGGGAGTCCTCCATCCACTTAAAGTGGTTCTTGAGAACTACCCTGATACGCAGACCGAGGAGCTGGAGGCAGTCAACAACCCTGAAGACCCTGGGATGGGGAAGCGTCAGATCCCGTTTTCAAAAACCCTTTTTATCGAACAGGATGATTTCATGGAAAACCCACCCAAGGATTTTTACCGACTCGCACCAGGTCGTGAGGTACGCCTCCGCTATGCATATTTCATTAAATGTACCGACGTTGTAACAAAAGAGGGCAAACCAATAGAACTGCACTGTACCTATGATCCTGCAACCAAGGGGGGGTATGCTCCTGATGGTAGAAAAGTAAAATCAACAATCCATTGGGTATCTGCTTCCCATGCCATCTCTGCAGAGGTACGTCTATACGACAGACTTTTTACCGTTGTTGACCCTGCAGGGCAGAAAAATGCAGACTTCAAAGAATTCCTCAATCCCCGTTCTCTGGAGATGCTCCATGGATGTAAAGTTGAACCTTCACTTACTACCTTAACCCCGTTTGATCGATTTCAATTTGAACGTCTCGGGTACTTCTGCGTCGATCCAGAAACAAAGAAGGATGCACTTGTGCTCAATAGAACAGTTGGGCTACGTGACACCTGGGCGAAACTACAAAAAGCAGCCCAGAAGAAATAAATGAATACCACGCTATGGATAATGCATATGCTTAAATAAAATCAAAGATTCCCAGTATGAACAGATAGCCCTGTGGTGTAGCGGCAACATGCCGGCCTTTGGAGCCAGCGTCAGCGGTTCGACCCCGCTCAGGGCTGTATAGCATTCTAAGAGTATTCAATACATTTCAATTTATTACTGCCATTTAAAATAATTCATAAAGAATTTTATCATATGATATCTTGCTCTTATTGATGAATGGGCCTTGGTTCATAATTAATATCTGACAATCGCATATCCTCTTGCACGAGGGAATGGGATATGCGAAAAACAAATTGGAAAATCTACGAAAAAGCAGAAGAGGAAGAGTTCCGACTCTTCCTGGAAATCAGCAAAAAG
>DATLAF010000144.1:0-2280 GCA_035527635.1 Thermoplasmatota archaeon
CCGAACGGGACGATCTATTCTACCATTAATAATGGAGCAAACTGGACGGAAATACCTGACGGTGATATGACCTTTATGACTTACGGCCGGGAGAACATTCCACCGAATGAACCGTTAATAGAAGGAAAAATAAAAGGGAAAGTAGGTGTCGAGTATTCGTATAATTTCTCAACAGATGATCTTGATGGTGACGATGTGTTTTACTGGATTGACTGGGGTGATGGAACCCCTGTTGTTGAATGGATTGGCCCGTATGCATCTGGGGAAGTCGTTATTGTTAAACATACCTTTGCTGTGAAATCGACGTATAACATTAGTGCAAAAGCCAAGGATGTCATTGGTGCAGAAAGCACATGGGGGTATCTCGAAGTGACCATGCCAACAAACACTGCGTTTATTGGTAGGTTTTTCTTCCAGCGGTTATTCGAGCGATTCCCGCATGCATTCCCGCTACTACGGCTTCTCTTGGGATAGGAACACATCCCTTCTTCTTTTTTTTTTGTTTTGTTTATTCTTAATAAAAGATATGTTTTAGAGAAAGAATCATTTTAACGCTTCAGTAATTTGAAAAAGATCTGATGATGGGGTACGGGCTGCATCCCTCGGTAGAGGTACTTCCCGATGGGAAGAAATTCCGTTCACGGACCTATGTTGAAAAATTAAATCGTCATTGAATAAGGCCAAGGTTCTTTTTTTTCTTATTCTTGTTTCATCATAGTGTTATAGCAGGGGAGGAAGTCTTCGATTGATTGAAGCTTCCAGAGTATAAAACCAAGGTGGTTCTGAAACGGATTTACTTTTTCATCTTTTCTTGCCAGCTCATCCATTTTTTCTACCCCTATAGTATTTATCGTTAATAGTATATATATTTTCCTGCTTTTAACGAAGAAATATCTCGTTTTTTCTTCATTTATGGTCTTTAACACTAGAAAAATGGGATCCATGGTGACTAAAAAAGGGATGTTAAATCAATCATCATAGCTTTCAATTAAAAACCATATGTATATTTAGCGTAGCAGATGCTTTTATGCTAATTATTGTCTTTCCTTTTCCGTTTCCAAAATATGACTAAAGCTAGTGCACCTATTATAATAATGATCTCAAAACCAGGTGTGTTTCGTGGTTCCCTGTAATCCGTAAGTCCTTTTGTTGTATTATAGATATAGTCCCAAGTTCCATCTCCATTGCTGTCTATAAGATAGCTGTCATCCTTTTTCTGAATCGTTGTTGTTTGATGATATTGATCAGAGTAGAATGCATCGTAGATGCCATCTCCGTCATTGTCAAGAAGATAGCCAGCGCCTCTTGTTTGCAATGCATCGATGTAGATAGTGATTCCTGAAGAAGACTCTGTTATATTATCGGTGACCGTGACAGTTATGTCGTATCGTCCTGCTGCAGTCCAGCTGTGATTTACAGTATAATTTGTAGCATTCGGTAAGAATTCGCTTGGTTGAGATATAGATTCGCTCCAATTAAAGGTATATTGTATTGTATCATTGTCTGCATCTGTTGATAGCGCTGTATACGTGTATATGGTATTCTTTGTACCGCTTGTTGGTCCTGTGATAGTTGGTTTTGCAGGTGGTCTATTTTGTTGTTTTATAAGACAAGAGGTCATATCAATATTTTTTGCTCCTTCATTATCAGTCACCGTTAGGGCCACCAGATATGTTCCTGCTTTTGAATACGTATGATTCACCATTCTTCCGGTCTTATTCGTGTTGTCACCAAAAATCCAGAACCATGTAATGATGTTTCCATCAGTATCATAACTTCGTGATCCATCAAAGAGAATCGCTGAATCGACAAACCCCTTGTAGGGTTCACCAGCAGAGGTATCGGCAATAGGGTTTTTATTGGACGGTCCTGGTGGTACGACAGGGGGCTGGCCTCCACCATCCACATTTTTTGTGGTGAAGTTGTACCATTTTCTTGTATAATTGCTGCTGCCGGTCGGATCGGTCGCGTTCACCCAAACCTTATAGCTGGTTGAATACGCAAGAACTGAGAGAGCAAGTGTTTTTGTCCCATTGTTTGCTGCTGTCCCACTGTTGTTTTGTCCATTGCTGCATTGGATGGTCCAAGAGAAAAGATCCCCATCAGGATCATTAATTGGGATACCCCACGTGAGACTCAACGGCTGACCAGTCGAACCATTCATGGGAGAAGGGTTACTAAATGTAGGAGCGCGATTCACCCACGATTGAGGTGCTGTAGTAAAATTATACACAACACTTACATTCACATGATCATCAAACGCAGTCGCCTTCCACCAAT
>DATLAF010000145.1:0-5172 GCA_035527635.1 Thermoplasmatota archaeon
TAATGCCGTGTTTATCCGCGCACCTATCATTACGAAAATATGGGGAGCTTGTCAAAAACTTGCAACCGTAGATGAAGAAATAGTTATGGCCAGGCAGAACAACTACCTGGCATTATCGTTTCATCCTGAGCTTACTAATGATCTCAGGATCCATCGATATTTTTTAGAGATGTTGTAATTAGGCTTTCATTATTGCAAGCAGGAAAATACCAAGAGCAATCAAAGCCCCAACAACTGCACCGATTACTGCGATGATTCCGTTAATAATCGTACCTGAAAAGTTCAAAAGATCCATGGGTTCTCCCATGAAACTTAACAGGTTTGCACCCCAGAGGAAGATTACTCCGACCAAGAGTCCGATAATGATTAAAATTGCTCCAACGGCTCTGCTTTTACCTGACCCAAAATAGGCGGTAAAAATACCTGCGATTACACTTGCTATTGCAAACACCAGCGTCAACATGCTTAGAAAATATTGTACTAATCCTTCCATTTTTTTCACTCCTTAAAATTTCGTTCCCGTTAGCGTTTTTGTGTCTATTACTCCTTCGATAGTCCGTATTTTGTTTACCACAATATCTCCGAGACTTTCGAAGTCATCTGCTTCGATTTTTGCGATGAGATCATATTCTCCAAATAAAGGGTGGAGTTCAATAATCTGTGGTACTTTTGAAAGTTTGTTATACACTTCATGCTCATGTGCGGGAGCGGCGCTTATTAGGACGAACCCAATTGCCATAAATCTTACCTTCCTCGCTCACCGTTATATTGTCATTGGATATAAGTCTTACGTTATTTAATTGTTCACCTCTATCTGAAAAAGAGGGATTTTACATTTTTCACTTCCCTCAGTATTAAAATATAAAAAAACAACACATCGTACGAGGAAGCCTTATAACAAATACTCTTTGGTTTATTGTTCTTTTTCTTGGTAGATTTGAATAAAATTCTTTATGCTACGATCATAGGTACGTTCGATGGCATCAGGAAAGAAACATGCTGGCAGCTCCTGTCTGCTTCTGTGGTATCTGAGACATTCACAACACAATCCCTTTCTGCTGCATGGATAACTACAGTTGCATGTCTTTTTATTTTGTTGGACCTTACATTCGACCATACCTACGACACTCCGACCAATTTTTTAAACTCGTTTTCATCGATAATTACTAAACCTAATTTTTTTGCTTTTTCGTATTTTGAGCCAGGATCTGTTCCTACAATAACATAATCAATATCTTTTCCTATCGCAGAGGAAACCATGCCTCCATTTTTTATTATAAGATCTGATGCATCCGGCCGAGACAAGGATACAAGACCTCCTGTGAACACAAACTTTTTACCTAGTAAATGTCCCTCTTTTTTTGTTTCTTTTGTTTGAATCCCAATATCTTTTAACTTGTTTATCAGTTCGATATTTTCCTCGGTAGCAAAGAATGTTGCAATAGCCTCTGCTGTTTTTTGACCCAGACCATGAATCTGTGTTAATTCCTCTGCTGATTTTTTTGCCAGCACATCAATGGAGGAGTATTGGGATGCAAGCAGTTGAGAGGCTCCCTTACCGACATGACGGATTCCCAATCCATAGATCAATCGCGCCAAACCCTGTTGTTTACTTTTTTCAATTGACTCAAGAAGATTCATCACTGATTTATCCTTGAATCCCTCCAATGAGAGTAAATCTTCTTTCTTAAGGCTGTATAAATCTGCGATGGTATCCACAAGACCTTTTTCGATGAGTTTATCAATGGTTTGACCACCCAGATGATCGATATCCATCGCATCTCGTGATGCAAAATATTCGATGCGCCATTTCAACCGTGCTGGGCATTGTTTGTTTGGACAGCGGACAGCTACCTCATCTACTGTTCTGGTGACATCTGATCCGCAAACCGGGCATATTCTAGGGATTGCTCGTGCTTTTTCATTTCCTTTTCTTTTTTCACTAATACTCTTTACAACCTGGGGGATCACATCGCCACTGCGTTCTACTAAAACCATGTCACCGATCCTGATGTCTTTACGTTTTAATTCATCAAAGTTATGTAAGGTCGCTCGAGAAACAGTTACTCCGCCTACCTGAACTGGTTCGAGTATTGCTACCGGGGTCAGAGTACCGGTTCTGCCTACCTGTATCACGATATCGGTAAGTCGGGTGGTCGCTTGTTTTGCTGTAAACTTATATGCAATCGCCCATCGGGGGTGCTTGATTGTCGAACCAAGCTGTCGTTGTTGAGCAAATGAGTCTACTTTTAGAACGACTCCATCGATTTCATAATCCAATGTTTCCCGTTTTCTTTCAAGATTGGTGCAGAAGATGATTGCTTCTTCTATATTTTTCACTTTTTTGATTAAAGGGTTTACACGGAATCCTGCTTTGCGTAATATATCTAAGGATTGGTTATGGGTTTTAAACTCCCTGTCAGAATGGGTGATATAATAAAGGAAGGTGTCCAATGGTCGTTCTGCGACAATGCGAGAGTTCAGTTGTCTTAATGAGCCAGCGGCTGCGTTCCGCGGGTTGGCAAACAGCTGTTCTCCTTTTTTTTCTTGTTCTGTATTGAATTTTTTGAACGCTGAAATCGGGAAGTACACCTCACCGCGTACCTCTGCATTTTGAAGTCCTGTGCCTTGTAATCGCAGAGGAATACTTCGGATTGTTTTAAGGTTCGCGGTGACGTCATCACCTTTTATGCCATCGCCTCGGGTCGCGCCTCGCACGAAGATCCCATTTTCGTAGATGAGGGCGATACTGACTCCATCAATTTTTGGTTCACAGATATACTCGACGTCACCGATGTTTTTCTTAATTCGTCCATCAAACTCTCTAAGTTCATCATATGAATATGCGTTATCTAACGAAAGCATCGCGATTTTATGTTCCACGGTTTTGAATCCTTTTAGAGGCTCACCTCCAATCCGTTGTGTCGGGGAATCCGGTGTGATGAGATTTGGATATTCAGCTTCTAAGGCTTCGAGTTTTTTAAGAAGCATATCATACTCATAGTCAGAAATTATCGGATTGTTTTCGATATAATATTTATGATTATGATCGTTGATTTCTTCACGAAGTTTTTTGATTTGTTTTTTTGCTTCGTTTTTGTTCATCGTTTCACGTACCAAGTATTTTTTCAATGTCCTTTAAAGGATAGGTATTAAGGATATCTTTTTTCTCAAGCCATCCTCGTCGTGCGGTCGCAATCCCAAATCTCATAAAATCAAAATGAGTAATGCTATGTGCGTCGGTTCCCAGAACGAATTGTACACCATGCTCCTTCGCCAGCTTTACATGTGTATCATCAAGGTCCAATCGATCAGGGAATGAATTAATCTCAAGCCGGGTATCCGTTTCTTTTGCTGTATCAATGATTTGTTCGATATCGACTTCGTATGCTTCGCGCTTCCCGATGAGTCGGCCGGTCGGATGTGCTACGAAATCCACATGTTCGTTGCCCATGCCTTTGATGATACGCTTAGTCATTGTTTCTTTATCCATTTTAAACGCAGTATGAATCCCAATGTAGACAAAATCAAATTGTTTTAGGATTGTGTTGCTGTAATCAAGTGTTCCATCTGTTCTAATATCACATTCTGTACCACAGAAAATTCGTATATCCGGGAATTTCTTTTTTACTTTTTTAATCTCTTCAAGTTTTTTCTGTACTCTTTCTTTAGTGAGACCATGGGCGATCATCAATGACTGTGAATGATCGGTAATCCCGATGAACGAGTAATGATGTTGTTGTGCGGCATCCGCGATGGTTTCAATGGTATCACTGCCATCGCTCCAGGAGGAATGAACATGGAAATCCCCATGGATCTCATTGTACTGTACAAGATTTGGTAATTTTTTCTTTTTTGCTGCTTCGAATTCACCGCGGTTTTCCCGTAGTTCTGGTTCGATGTATGGAAAACCGATTTTCTTATAGATCTCCTCCTCGGTTTTTCCTGCTATGTATTTTTCTGTTTTTTTGTCAAATAAACCATACTCGTTCAGTTTGTTTCCTTTTCTGATCGCAAAGCCGCGTAGGGTTACATTATGCTCCTTTGAGCCCGTAAAATATTGGAGCGCGGCACCATAACTTTTTTCTTCGACGACACGCAGGTCCACTTGCAGATTATCGTTCAACAATACGCTTGATTTGGTTGTCCCTTTTGCCAGGATCCGTGCAACCTCAGGATAGTGTACGAAAAAATCCATAACTGTTTCAGGATTTTTTGAGGATACAAGGATATCCAGGTCGCCGATTGTTTCTTTCATCCGACGCAGGCTTCCAGCGATGTTGATTTTCTTAATATATTTACATCTTTTTAGATAGGTAAGATATTTGGTTCCATCCTCATATGCGACATTGAGAAGGACACGTCCGCTTGTTTTTTCACGGAGTTGAATCCCCCGCAATATATTTTGTTCAGTAATTTCGCCAAATCCCTCAAGTGTTCGTAGCTTTCCTTTATCTGCGGCTTCTCGCAGCTCTTGGGTATTGGTGATTCCAAGATTTTTATATAATGCAGCAACCTTTTTAGGTCCGAGTCCAGGAATTCCTAGTAAATCAATAAGACCTGTTGGGACTTCTTTTTTCAGCTGCTCAAGGTATTCCAGCTTCCCAGTTTGGACCAGTTCTGTTATCTTCTTGGCAAGAGCTTTTCCAATTCCTGGAATCGATTCAAGGTTTCCTTGCCTTACCAGCTTTTCGATATCTTCATCGAAAGCTTCGATAGTCTGCGCTGCAATCCGATATGCTCTTGTCTTAAAAAAGATGTCTCCTTTCAAATCCAAAAGATCCGCAATCATGTACAAGATATCAGCAACGAATTGATTCTTCATACGCTCTCAACATTTCTTATTGGAGGTAGATAACAACTTCGACCTCATCACCATCATGTAAACCGAGTTTTTCACGCAAATAATATGGAGAAACACATTCAAGAACGCTTGCGTAATGACTCCTTTTAGGAAGAACGATTGCTCCTTTATACCCATTAATAGTTGCCTTGAAACACACGACGCTGCCAAACGTTCGATTCTCTGCTTCAAACTCATTAATCAAGATACCACTAAAGTTACGGAGCAATCGAAGTTTGTTTCGTTCAATATATTCTATTTCGATGTTGAACGTACCTGGATACGCAACAAATCCGAGTTGTTTCTCAAATTGATCAGCGTACCCTTTT
>DATLAF010000146.1:0-5515 GCA_035527635.1 Thermoplasmatota archaeon
TGTAATTTCTTAGGATTGATTTAAAAAAGTGATGAATTGTGTGGTTGTGATACATTTGGAACAGCGCAAATATTGAATATGACGAAGAGTTGGGAAGAGAAATTCACGTTTATTATTTGTAATGTGACAATGTCAAGTTAATTACTATGATTTTATCAGCATTTATTATTGAAATAACTTATAGAAAAATGGCAAGAAGGAAAATTCAACCGATATATATTAACTAAGAACCATGAAATATAAAATAGTTACTACTCCATATCACGATAAATATCTTTTTTATTATAACCATTTTTTCCTTCGAAAATAATAGAGCATGATAACCGCAACACTAATCATCACCACACAAACCATTGGATATCCATATTGCCATCCAAGCTCAGGCATATTAAATGGTGAAGCACGAGGATCAAAATTCATCCCATAGATACCTACAACAAAGGTCAAAGGAATAAAAATTGCGGCAAAAATCGTCAAGACCTTCATTACCTCATTCATTTTATTACTCACGCTACTCATGTAGATATCAAGCATACCAGAAATCATATCCCGAAATGTTTCAATGGTATCTATTACCTGTATGGTATGATCATACATATCTCGTACATAGATCTGTGTTGATTTATGTATTAATTTTGATTCCCCTCGTTGTAACCCGCTGATAACTTCACGTAAAGGCCATACTGATCTGCGTAAAAAAATCAGCTCCCGTTTCATATCATGAATTGCCTGAAGAGTCTTAGGCATAGGATTTGCAATTAATTTATCCTCCGTTTCTTCAACTGTTTCACCGATTTTCTCAAGAATAATAAAATAATTATCAATAACGGCATCTAACAATGAATAGGTAAGATAATCAGCACCAACCTTACGGATACGACCTTTGCTATTCCGAATACGTTCTCTGACAAAATCAAAAACGTCCCCCTCGGTCTCCTGAAAAGAAAGAACAAAATTCTTACCAAGAATCAGACTAATCTGCTCTGCTTTGATCTCATCATCTTTTTTACTATGATACAACATTTTAAGCACAATGAAGACATAGTCCTCAAAATCCTCCATCTTCGGACGCTGATCCGTATTAACAATGTCCTCTAAAATCAGAGGATGTAACCCAAAATGCAACCCGATTTTCTCAATAATATCAATCTGATGAACACCATCAATATTAATCCATGTAACAGATGGCTTGTCTTTGAATGGAAAACACTCCTCAATCGAAACCTCCTTTTCCATAAAATTTTTTTCATCATAATCGATAACCGTGATTTTTATTTGAGCGGTTCTTGAGTCGCCAACATGAACAAGAGAACCAGGTGGAAGACCTATTGCCTTAGAACTTTTTTTAATAAATCGTGCCACAACCAACCACCTCAACTACAACGATACATACAGAAAGTAAACTTAATTATTATTGAAGTAATTTTCTATAAAAAAAAATTTAGTGTGATATCCCAGATTAATTCTCTTCTGATTTTTTTATCATTGATTCACACAAAATCTTCGTTAAAACCGTGCTAATGCTTCTCCGCTACGTTTATATAAAGTTTACTAGTATTGAGTTTTAGATACAATTTCAGCTATTTTTTACAGTAGTAATCCGGACTTCTTTTCCGTATCCCTTCGGTGACTTGACAAACTTTTTTTCTCCTGTAAAAAATATTTTTTCTCCTGAGAAATAGAAAAAAGGGCTTTGGACCTCCAGTAAGTGTATCCTAAGTGGGCACTATGGTTAATTGTTCAAATTACGCCCCTTACCCGTTTACTATTTTATAGGAGAAAGACTTTGATTTGATAACCAATTAGTTACTGTAGGGAAAAAAAGAGATTTAAATCTCAATTACATGTAATACATAGTTCGGTTTTTTGTTCGCATTTTATTCGAAAAGTTTCCAAAAATTCGAAAAATTTCCAATAATTGATTTAAGTGAAAAAATCAATGATGATACTTAAGGTGATATGAATGAAAAGAAAAAACATAGTAATAGTAGTCTCTTTTGTAATAGGGATACTTGGAATTGTTGGAAGCGCGATGGCAGCAGGTACTGGACCTGCACCTAACTCAGGTGATTGTATTCCAGATGGTAGCGGATTTGAGACAACTAATGGACCAAACGGTGAAGGCAACGGACCTGGCCCAGCTCCCAACTCAGGTGATGGAATACCTGATGGACCAGGTTGGGAATAAGGTACTTACCTCTTTTTCTTCTTTTTTTTCTAAAATTCTCAAAAATAACGAGATTTAAACCTGAGGTTTTAATCACTTTCCCTTTACTAAAAAACATATCCTTTAAAACGATTGTTTTGTCAGTATTGACATGGTTTTAGCATTTTATATCTCGACATGAAACAATAGAATATTCAAAAAAATAAAACAACCGGATCATATACTTAATCCTTCTTCGAAAAATTTCCAAAAATTCGAAAACCCTCCAATAATTTATTAATAGAATACCCACCCTTAACATGAATAGTAAGAACAAAAAAACCAAAAGATATGAAATATAGGAGATCAAGACAATGAAATGGAACATATGGATCATCGCAATCGTAGCCCTACTCCTTTTCGCAGGAGTCGTTTCAGCTGCGCAAAAACAGGCCGGTACCTATCAATCCCAAGGAGAAAAAAACCAATACCAATATCAACCATTGCCTGGTGGGAATGGAATGATGCAACAAATCAGGAACCGAATCCGCGATATGCTTGGAATGTGCCAAGGCGGCTGTAATCTCACTGAGTTAATTGGTGTTATGACCTACGATGGGGCAAATTTCTACATTGAATTAGTGGAGCTGCATTTCGGTCCAACTTGGTATATCACCTCGGCTATGTCATCTGTCGACTATGATGGCGATACCCAACTTGAACTAATCATCGACGAACTTCTAGGTCTTGCGAACACCACAGTCACTGTTGAAGGACACTATCAGTCCGATAACTGGATGAGCGTCTTTACCATCAACGGTGAAGTCTATCGTGAACCGGGTCAACCGATCGCGTCGCAACATGAATGGCGCTGGCGCTACGGACACGGCAACGGAAACGGACAACCATAAACAAGTGATTCTTTGAGGGGTGTATCATCCCCTCTTATTTTCATTAAAAAATAATAGCTCGGGCTACTTTTCCAAAATGTACTCATCGTTCCAATAAACCGAAATCATTGAAAATCTCATATTCGATAACCTTTCAAATATTCGATAAACCTCCAAAAACCTATTTAAACATAGAAAGCGAGATATCAATATAGGTGGAAAGTCCTATGAAAATACTTAAAAAAACCTTGGTCGTTTTTCTTCTTACCTTCTCTGTAATTTTTACCTACTTGACCCCGTTGGTTTTCGCTCAGGGCGGCAATGGTAATCAGAATAATTATGGTCAAGGGAATTCCTCAGGAAATCAACAGCAAGGTTCTCCTGATTTGCCCAATCAGACGGGAGGCTATGGGGGTAAACAAGGCGGAGGAAACAACCAAAACGGCTCTGGTCAACAAGGAAGTAAGAATGAAAATTATTCAGAAGGAGGTCAATATCGACACCGCTATCAGCGACGAAATACGATCATGGATGGTGCAGGTAACTATACTCGAATCCGCTCACAATGTCGAAATAACGCTACACAAGAAGCCTTTGAAATCTTTTTTACTATCGATAACGCCCCCACACTCCAACTGTTATATATTCCCAGCCTTAATGCAAGCACAGGTCAACGCCATTTCAGCCTCATTATCGAACAACTCATTGAATATAACGATATCAATACCAATGGGAAATACGATCACAACGATGTTATTGTTAGTTCCCTTCTTATGTCAAATATCACATTCACTAACATCACCTATACAAATAGCACGACAGTAGATGGTAAAACCTATACTATCATTGAAACGCATACCCCTGATAATCTCTTTGCCATCACAATCTACCTTGTAAGCGAAAGAACATCATTTTTGAATAACACCATCACCCAAAAAGAAATAAAAATCGATTTCAAAATCAACAACTATCCTTTCGTGAACCAAACAAGTCAACTTGCACTTATCACGCAAGTCGAAACACCCTTTGTGATAACCCCCGAAGAGGACACCTATGATGAAGAACAAGGGACAGCAACTCAAGAAAGTGGACTGAACATTTCTTCTGCAAACCGTAGTGGCTTTTTCACCTGGGCAAATGAGGCGATCGTTGATAATACAGTATATCCTGTGAACGTGACCGTTGTTTCGAAATCAGAGCAAACATTCACAGGCAATAACTATGAAACATATACACAAACCCAAGTAATATTCTCTTACCCTAGAGGTCAAAGAATCATTCATGACCCAAAGATCGGAGTCATCGAACTCCTTGGAGGTTTGGTCCCTTCCATTCTACAATTCGAATATCTCTCCATTATCTATCTGCTCGCCTGTCTCATCTCAGGGATCGTTTTCTACGGCATAGTGTACTACAGAAAAAAACGATAACTGGGACAAACATCTTTATATCTCGCTATCTTCTTCATTCAACAAAAAAAAATGAGGTGATTCCATGGACAATATATCGTTAGTAAATATTAGTATCGTTGGAATTACTACAGTGTTCTCTTTAGGTCTTTTTATTATATCACTGACGAGTTACCGTAAATCGAGGAACAAAAAAATTCTTTTCGTAAGTCTCGTGCTGCTTCTTTTTTTCATAAAAAACCTTCTGCTCAGCTCCTTTTTATTCACTGCGCAAATCCAGAATAATATCAATGTCTTCGTGCTTGAGCTCTTCGACCTACTTATCCTCGTGTTTCTTTTCATCGCGGTTTTAACCAAATAGAGAGTTCGTTATGCAGGACGTTCTCGATTTGGAAACACGGCGAAAAATCTACGATATCATCTCAAAAAATCCTGGACTGCATCTGAGCAAAATAGCTGATCTTCTCAGCATGCGCATATCGCATGTTGAATATCATGTGAACTTTCTTGAAAAACATGAAATAATTACTATTGAGAAGTCGACCGGATATAAACGATTTTATTTAAAGAAATTTTATAAAGAAATCTATGACCCCTACTATACGCCCTGGAAAAAAAATATCTGGGATGGGAACTATTGGAGCAGGTCAAGGATTTTACCTCAACCAATCTTCGGAAGTTTCAGAATATCAGGAAGAGAATTTTCCTTTAATGATTTACCTATTCCAATCGATTGCGTGAATTTTGATTGGCATCCCGCACAAGAACCCTATGATATCACAGGGATGAGATAATGGATAAGAAACCTCTGATTGTGAAATGGTTGGTGATTGGAATCATTCTCTTGTTCGTTGGAACATGTACCATTCCATCGACTGCTGAACATATTATTAAAAATCAATATATTACAACTGAAGAAATACAAATCAGGATAGAAGGGGGAATTGGGTATAGAGTATCAGTCTCTAATCCGTATAATACTTCATTCAATGCCACTTTTAATATTACCACATTGTTCATCACGCACAGGTTGATGGTAGATGGTAAATGGCTAATTTCCCCTCTTTTCG
>DATLAF010000147.1:0-6634 GCA_035527635.1 Thermoplasmatota archaeon
TGTAATTTCTTAGGATTGATTTAAAAAAGTGATGAATTGTGTGGTTGTGATACATTTGGAACAGCGCAAATATTGAATATGACGAAGAGTTGGGAAGAGAAATTCACGTTTATTATTTGTAATGTGACAATGTCAAGTTAAAATAAATTTTTTTTCTATAAAACAGAATTTAAATCGTATTTATTGGTGAATTTTTTCGCTTTATACCTGTTGAATGGTCTTTTTATTTGTCGGTTTAAGGATACGAATATTTATATATGAAACAGTAATTAAAGATATTTGTAATTATCTGGAGGACGATATGAAAAATAAAATACTAAGTATCTTAGTTTGTATGCTATTGATTGGAATCATAGCTCCGCTTGTAAACGGAGAACATTTTTTCAATGCTAAAAAAGATTCTTTATCTGAAGGATATCTGATTATTACGCTTCACGCGGGAACATATACTATGAATACGTTAGAAAACGAAAAAACAGAAATTGCAATGGAAAATTACGGACTCCTTATAACACCTGGTCAACCTTCTCTACCTTCAAAGCTCTTTTACATTGGTCTACCACCTGGCGGAAACGTAGTATCAATGGAATTGATTACCATTGAATCTGAAGATATACCTGGAGTATATCAGATTACAACAGGTCTTCCAATTAATGACGACAACAGGGAAATTAATACAAATATGTACAATTCTAACAATCAATACCCCGCTGAAACCTTTGCGTATCTTGGTATGAGTCAAATGAGAAAATACTCACTAGCCATGATACGTTTCTCACCAATAACCTACTACCCAGCGAACGGCAGACTTGTTCTACACAACAGCATCACCATAAGGATAAATTATGAGATCACCGGAGAAATATCTGACACACTTTTATCAGACACAGCCATGGACGACATCGCCTCTGAATTCATTTATAACTATCAGTCAATAACTGAGTATTACCATACAGCTCAACCGACAAGAGCAACGTTTGATTACGTTATCATTACAACAAGCCCGGTTGTAACATCCTTAAATGGCTTCTTAACTTGGAAGACAAGCATCGGCTACAACGTAAACATCGTCACATTAACCTGGATTCTAACTAACTATCCAACGACAGATACACAGAAAAGCATAAGAGATTTTTTAATTGCAAACTATGCCGCATGGGGAACAAAATACGTCTTAATAGTAGGCACACACGCATCTATACCAATGAGAACATGCTACCCGGATTCTACGAACCATTTACAAGATGGCATACATGATATACCGACTGATTACTATTATGCAGATCTCACCGGTAACTGGGATAGTGACGGAGATGGCTTCTATGGTGAACGAGGCCAAGACAGTGTAGATTTTGTACCAGAAGTATTTGTTGGGAGAATACCAACAGATGGACCAACCGCTGTATCAGCTATTACTCTAAAGATACAAAACTTTGAACAAACAGCGTACACAGGCTGGAAGAAGAATGCGATGCTCCTCGGAGCTATCTACATGTTTGCAAACGAGGATAATGGCGGTAACCCAATGTGGGATGGAGCAGAGGTAATGGAGCAATGTAAAAACAATCTCCTTTCAGGTTTTTCGATTACGACAATGTACGAAAAACAAGGGTTAAGCCAAAGTCCCTATCCATGCACGATGAACCTAAACAATGCGAATGTTAAATCACAATGGGGGAGCACAACAGGATGGGGAATAATAAACTGGGCAGCACACGGTTTACAAACCTCAGCGAATCAAAAAGTCTGGAACGCAGATACTAATAGTAATGGAATCCCAGAAAACAACGGGGAAATAATTTGGCCTATCATGTTACAAAGCACAGACAACGGATTTTTAAATAACAGCATGCCACCAATCGTTTTTGCAGCAAGCTGCTTTGTTTCACATCCAGAAACAGGAAATAATCTTGGCGCATCGTTACTAACCCAAGGGGCAAGTGCATTTATTGGAGCAACGAGAACATCGTATGGTAGCATGGGTTGGACACAACCATCCCATGGCGGGCATGGAACATACTGCTACGATTTTACAGATCGGATAGCAAACAAAAATGAAGACTGCGGACACGCATTGTATAGTGCAAAACAATACGTGTATAACAACTACCCATGGAACCTCTGGCAAGACGAGTCAAATATGTACAACTTCAACCTATATGGGGATCCATCAATGGGTATGAACCTCCGTCCATACCGCCCAGGTCAACCAACAGGTCCAACAACTGGAATAGCTGGTATACAATATACCTATTCTGCAACTGGGTTTGATCCAATGGGCGATAAAATAAAGTATGGTTGGGATTGGAACGGTGACGGAACCGTTGACCAATGGGACGATAACAGTGGAAGCTACTATGTCTCTGGGCAGCCATGCGCAACACCACACATCTTCAATTCACCAGGAACATTTAATGTACAGGTAAAAATAGAAGACATATATGGTGGCCAAGGTAGTTTTTCGCCTCCACTAGCAGTGTTAATAACACCAAACCAGCCTCCAATTAAACCAACAAAACCATCAGGTCAAACCAATGGAAAACCAGGAGTATCATACACCTATACAACCAGTGCATCCGACCCAGAATTATACAATGTTGCTTATGGATGGGATTGGGACGGTGATGGGACCGTGGATCAATGGGATGATAATAGCACAAATTATTATCCATCCGGACAGACAATCAGCACAGCGCACACCTGGTCAGTAAAAGGAACCTATAACATTAAGGTAAAAGCAAAAGACAGTTATGGCAATGAAGGTCCTTGGTCGGATCCATTAGCAATAACAATACCAAAAAACGTAATATCGGCCAATATATTGCTCATACGTTTGTTAGAGCGATTTCCGCTGGTAGCTCTTATGCTTCAGGTCCTACTGGAATACTAATCTTTTTTTTCTTTTTTCTTTTTTTGAACTAAAATATCTTTTTCTTTCGACGGATAATTTTTAATATATCCTTCTATGTATTGGAGATTACTGGATAGTATCTTGTTCGTCTTGGTGTTAAAAATGAAGAAATCATTCACACCAGATCTTATCGCGCCCTGCGGGATGAACTGCAACGTATGCAGTGGATACCTTGCGATGCAACATGATGTGAAAAGCAAAGGAATACGGATGCCATACTGCACCGGGTGTCGGCCGCGGGATAAGAAATGTGCGTTTCTAAAAAAAGGATGCCAGCGTCTTCTAAATCACACGGTACAATTTTGTTATGAATGTTCGAAATATCCCTGTGAGAAACTCAAACATATTGATGCGAGATATCAAACGTTTTTCCGGATGAGCCTTCTTAAAAATCTAGCAGATATCAAAGCAAATGGGATGGAAAAATTCCTAAGAACCCAAGAGGAAAAATGGCGCTGCCCGATTTGTGGAGGCGTGATTAGTTGTCATAACGGTCTATGTTTTTTCTGTGACATTGAGCGTTTAAGAACTAAGAAAAAACGGTATCGATGGGAGGCGTAGATATGGTGTATCAGGAAAAATCATGGCAAGAGAAGATGGCTGATAAAAAGGGTCTGCCAAAAGTGTTGAAGCTGGAAAAAGGTTTTCCGTGTTATTTGGGGGCCTTTCTCCTTATTTAACTACCTTGGAAAGGCGAAACCCGCAATAGATGCATTCGATGAATCTACATAGATAGTCTAGACCGATAGATGATTCCATTGGGAAGCGAACACGAATCTACCAGTAAAAAGAGATAAAAGAATTTATGTTTTTATCTTGTGCCAAAATCAGCATTAATTTAATAATCCTCTTCTTTAACAATAATACTCATGGGGCCGTCCCTTGGTTCATAAAGAAATGAGGAGAGAGATTCCCGGTAATCGCAAAGGGTATTGATCGATTGATGCCGCTAATCGAAAAGCTCCCTTTGATGGTCAAGATGAACCAATCCGGTATTATCTGGTGGGCTCCAGAAAACAGGAATTTACTGTAGGGAATCAGTATCTGGGTACTTACGCATACCTCGTTTTTCGGTTCAACCGTACACGGGCTCATATTTTGCATCCCAAGTAATCGTGTTTTATTATTATCAAAACGGAAGATGCTGCAAATGAGATTTCTTGCATCCAGAGGAATGTTACTTGGATTATAAATCATAAAATCGGCAGTACAGAGGATTCCCCGCACTCTTAGTTTGAAGTCCCCTGATAAAATAAAATTAAAGGTATCGTTGAGCGAAAGCAAGGTTCCAGGGCCTGGTACGATGAACTGAATATAAACTGAGAATGGGATGGATTTTTTAATACCAGCTGCCTGGATACCTGCTCTTCCACTGAGGTTCACCAGGATTTGCTTTGCGTCTAACGCCTTGAATAACAAGGTTCCATTAACATCAATCATCAACGATTCTTCTGATTTTAGAATTCCTCCAGTAAGATTAACTGTCCCAACATCAACGTTTGTCTCCGTCTGCATTTTCAATGAAAGATTTTCAATGATTACATCGAAGGGATTCGGATTATAGGCATCAAGGGTACCGGAAAAATGAACCCCCTCTCTTGCGATATCATCAATGGTGGCTTGCAGATGCAAGATTGGTACCTGGATGGTATTGGTGATATTTGCTAAGGACACATCTGCCGTCACCTCGAAAGGGATTGTTTTTGTAATGATACCAAGAACCGTGATGCCGATATCAAGCGTTATCTTGTTACTTATACGGGTGAAGTCATGACCGCTGAATCCGAGTTGATCCATTGCGGTGAACGTTTTATTTGTATTTGGCGGTATGTTTCCCCCTGCAATGAAAAACTGTCCTATTTGATACCCGTCGCTAGTGGTGCTGTCGACCTTGAAATTTTCTATCGAGATATCGAACGGGTTGGGGTTGGTGACATGTATCCGTGCCTCAAGAAGGATATGATCTGGGGTTATTTCTATCGGGTTAATGTCAGCGTGGATGAGGGGGGCCTTGAGTATCTGGATGTCCAAGAAAAGAAACGCTCCGATAATGACATTGAAAATAATCAATGCACTTATGATGATAATAAATATTTTTTTCACAGGGTTAGACCTCATATGGTAGTATAATATAAATATATTATACGAGAATAAATATTTTTGTATAGAATTAAATATTGTTATAAACAAATGTAATTGTATCTATTATTCCTCCATTAATTATTTAAAGATATGGGTGCTCTTTGCTAGCGATGAAGGTCATCATTCTTGGAGGCGGTTTTTGTGGCGCAATGATTGCCAAAAAATTAGACCGACAAGAAGAACTCGATGTGACCCTTATCGACACAAAAGAATATTTCGAATATACACCGAGCCTCTGGAAGCTTCTCTTACACCCTTCCTACCATCAACATCTCATGATACCCTACAACAAATTCCTGAAACGTACACGAATCATCACTGATCCACTATGCCACGTTACCTCAGAGGACATAGAAACAAAAAAAGAAACTCTTCCTTATGAGTCTCTTGTTATTTCAACAGGGATCGACTACCCTATTTTCCTGAAAAACAAAAAAAATGTCTTCACCATCAAATCAGGGACTGAAGTAATTCAGTACAGTGAAAATATAGCAAAAGCTACTATGATATTAATTATCGGTGGTGGTTTGATTGGTACCGAAGTTGCTGGAGCACTCGCAAGGACAGTACCAGAAAAACAGATTGCCCTTATTCATCCCCATGACCGCCTGCTCGAACGAAACACCAAAGCAGTCTCTCAGTACGCAAAAAAATACCTTGAGGAGCACGGCGTACAACTTATATTCAACGAGAAAGTCGTTGACCATAAACGTGGGATTTTCATTACCAATACTCAGCGGAGTGTCAAGGCAGATCTTGGTATCTGCTGTGCAGGAATCACAGCAAACCCCTGGTTCATAAAAGATTTTCCATCTACAGTGTTTACAGAGCATAATGCATTGAAGGTTAACCAATTTTTACAGCTGGAGGGGTACCCAAACATTTTCGTCGGTGGTGACATCACTAATATGCCTGAGGAAAAAACAGCAGCATGCGCAGATCGGCACGGTCACATCATCAGTGAAAATATTCTTCGAGTAGTTAAACAGAAACCGCTGATTGTCTATAAACCACGGAGAGAACCCATGGTTATTAGTTTGGGAAACAGCGATGGAATCCTGACGTATCCTCCCTTTGTTATCCCTGGCTTTATCCCAGCAATACTAAAATTACTCGTAGAAAAAATAGGGATTAAACGATTATATTGATCCTGATACACGATTTCGTCTCCCTAATGAACGTTTTTCAAAGAAGGGTGAACCATAGGCCGAGAATGAAGAACAACGAAAAAAGGACATACAGCGCAGTATTGAGTTTTGCCGCGGGTACAAGATACATTGAATCTGAATGATGTTTTTTTATAAGCGTCCAAATCTTTGGAAGCAGGATGACGAACGGGATTAGGGCGAGAAGCAAAGGCCAGCCTGGATGAAAGATAAAAAAAACCAGCATCAAAATATTTAACATAAGTAACGATTGAATCATCAAGTATCCATAAGAGGCTCGTTTCGTACCCATCCGGAGAACCAATCCAATTTTTCCTGCGGCTTTGTCATCAGGTAGATCGATCAGCTGGCCAACCCATAAGATGGTAAGGGTACTAAGACCGGTTGTGGGCATCACCGCGTAAAACGTCTCTTG
>DATLAF010000148.1:0-7996 GCA_035527635.1 Thermoplasmatota archaeon
TTTTTGCATTTAGAATGTTTTGTTTTTTCAAGGAAATAATCTATCCATGCTGCTCTAACACTTGGTATCGTTTCCCGTTCTATCCGATTTAATATATCATTTTGTTCTTTTGTCATCGCCAGTTTTTTAAGCGCTGAAAGACTAATCCCGGTGTCTTCTTTAACAAGAGAAGCTTTTGGACGAAATAGGTTTCTTAGCCAAGATTTTTGTTTCTTCTTTGTATCACGTGTCATTGTAATAGACCTTTTTAAGATAGCAATCCTCTGGTATAAAATGATTTCTCTTATACACTTGTAAAATTATATTTTATTGAGTATAATGCATTAGGGTGATTTATTTCTTTTTTAGATATGGTAATCCTGTTCGTTTGTTGACACCAGTGGTATATCCATCGGGCATATCGCAGGGTTTGCCACTTTTTGGTTTGTTTCCTGTTTTGCAAAAATAGTATATTTTCTGGTTTTTTCCGCCTTTCAACTGGACTTCACGTGTGTGTAGGACATATCCATCTTTTTCAAATGCCATAGTATTTCCTCGGAATATGACGTAAAGAAGACCGGAATATAAAAACATTGAAATAACCAAAACATGTATCCATTTGGGTTGCATATATCTATGAATACTACTGTACTTGTATTAGGAGATGAATTAGACTGGGATTCTTATGAAAGATTTTGTAAGCAGTTGCAGAAACATCGTTCAAAAAAACTGAATTGGGTTACCGCTACATATGATCTTCTTGAGAAGAATGAGCTACCCTTAATCGATAGTGATACGCTTATAATCTTTCTGTTCTTCCCCGTTACATATTGGGATAAACATATTGAAAGAGAAGGATACAAAGGCATATACGGAAACGTGGAGTTTTATAACAAGTTCAGATCTTTTTGGTCTGAGATCTATAGAACTCTCAAAGAGGTCTATAGAGGTAAGAAATTATATTTTATAAATCATCCATTGAAAATTGCTATCGACCGCGACAAAGAGTTTACAAAGATGGTCTTATCTGAAAATGGGATTAAAGTACCGATATCCTATTACTTAAGGGATTATAAGGATATTTTAGAGTTGGTCGACCAAGAAAACAAAAAACTGTTTTTAAAGGTTCGATATGGTTCCATGGGTAAGGGCATAACGTACTTGGAGAAGGGCAACTGGAAGACGAATTTCAGATTCGAGGATGGTAAGATACTTAGTCTGCGTTCTGATTATGATTGGACATTTATAGATATCACAGACGATGTTGAGTTCTTGAAAGAGATTTTGACAAAAGATATTGTAATTGAGGAGGCCGTAGATTCCTGCAAACTGGATGATATTATATTTGATTTGAGGCTTTATGTTTTCTATAACGAAGTGTTATACATCTTTCCGAGAACAAATAAGAAGGGTGCGATTACAGCAAATATATCTCAAGGTGGGCAGGGAAGGTCAACTCAATTTCTTAAAAGATTTCCTAAAAACGTTATCGACAAGGCAGTCCAGAGTGCAATCAGAACCGTAAGGGCGATGGATGTGAATTTTGCTGGTGTGGATGTGATGATTAGTAAAGATCTTAAGGTATATGTGATCGAACTAAATGCGTTCCCGGGTTTTACAAAGGTACGCAGGTTTAATCTTTCAAAGAGAATCATACAACATATGGAAAAAAGAAAATGGAATTAACCGGTGATTGTTGTCATTCACTTGCTTCATCTTGCAGATCAATAACCATTTCAGTGAGCACACATTTTGGTTATCATATCACTTATTGCTATGGGCATTCTGTCTTATAAAGGAAAGAAATAATTTGTTTTGAAACAAAATTTTAATAATACGTGATAATGTTACGACCGCATCGAGATGCGGACACAAATTTAGTGGTATTCTAATAACCTCAACAGGAGAAATAAATGGTTATCAATGTAATCGATTCGCACAAAACATGAGTTTTCCAGGGGATGGATATGTTTTTTATATATCCCTCGTTAAAAACATAAATATATAGAGTATTCCTGTTGGATTAAAACTCGAATAACTCTGTTTCTCCTTAATTAAAAAAACGCGATACACCTTGGATTATTTAAAAAAAAAATACAATGGAAAGATGTTCTAAGGTTGTTCGAAAAACAATAGAAATTTGTTACTTCATGAGTACTCTTTTATATAAAGAAAGTATTTCATAGTATAACGCTGTGGTAGACAAGATGAGATTGGATGTGATGACGTAAAAAAACAATGGACATTGAAACGTGCAGAAATCCAATCTGGTAAAAGATTAAGAGCTCTATATGGTTTTATTATATTGTGTTTGGAGATGGTTTGATGGCAGCTGATCCTGAAATTGTAAAAATTCTACGGGAAGAGGAACGATTAGGAAAACTTCAAAATCTTACATCATCAGAGTATAATACAGATGGAAGTTCAAATACCTTCGTTCAACAAAAAAAGGTTATACCTGCTGACGGCAAAGAACGCTCTCGTTACGAACCAAAAAGAACGATTATTGACCTGGTAAGCCCTCAAGAGAAATTTGAAACAATTTTTGAAAATTTTTCGGTTGCTATAACGTTAGCAGATAATGAAGAACGTATTGTTTCTTGGAATAAATACACTGAGGAACTCTTAAATATGCAGGAGAAAGAATTATTCATGAAACCTGTAAATACGCTGTATCCCTCAGATGAATGGAAAAAAATACGTAAAGAAAATATTCGCCAAAAGGGAATCCGCTATCGATTGGAAACAAAAATGCTTCGAAAAAATTCAGAACCATTCGATGTTGATATCTCTCTTTGTATTCTAAAAGGGTTTCAGGGAGAAATAGTTGGCTCTGTTGCCATCATTACTGACATCACCGAACTAAAAAAGACAGAGAAAGAATTAAAAGAATCTGAAAAAAGGTACAGAACGATTTTTGATAACTCTGCGATCGCTATCACCTTGACTGATGAGAATGAGAAAATCATCTCTTGGAATAAATATGCAGAAACATTACTAGGGATGTCTAAGGATGATTTATATCTGAAGCCTGTGAAGGATTTATATCCGGTTGCTGAGTGGCAAAAAATCAGATCACAAAATATTCGGCAAAAAGGAATACAACATCATCTTGAAACAAAAATACAAAAAAAGAATAATGAGCATTTAGACGTCGATATTTCCTTAAGTGTACTAAAAAATCATGAAGATAAAGTCGTCGGTTCAATCGGTGTTATTAAAGATATCAGCGATCAAAAACGAACAGAAAAAAACTTGGAAGAATCTGAAAAAAAATTTAAACTTCTCTATGAAAAAGCACCAGTTCCTTACCATACTTTATCTCCAAGTGGTCTCATCACAGACGTAAATGAGAAATGGCGTCATGCATTTGGGTATACAAAAGAAGAAGTCCTTGGGAAATCCTTCTTTGATTTCATTTCCAATAGCGAAAAAACGCAAGCTCAGAAATTCTTTGCTCAGAAGATATCTGAAGTAAAATCCTATACCGCTGGTCATGAGGCGCAGTACCTAACAAAATCTGGGGAGAAACGGCTCTTTACCATCCATGATTTCTTCTTATTTGATGAACATGATAAAGTCATTTCGGTCTATACCACAATGGAGGATATCACCGAGGGTAAGAAAGCATCCCAAACGTTGAAAGATAAAATCAACGAGCTGGAGCGGTATAAAACCATCACGGTGAATCGTGAGATGAAGATGATTGAACTAAAAAATGAGATTAATGAATTATGCGCACAACTCCATCAGAAACCACGATATTAAAATCAATTGATCAAGCAATCTAAAAGATTCTAATACCATTTTGAATTCATGATGGTAGATCACCTTTTATATATATATATATATATAAAAAATAGGTTTTTACTGGTTTTCTAGTTATGATATTGTTATTTTTTAGGATGGGCTGAAAAAAACTCCCATATTGCAGTGTTCGCATTAATATCATGGCATGTTCTTCCGATAAGAACTTCTGGCAGGTATTGGTATCCATCTGGCCAGGTATGACCACCATTAAAAATCGTATACAGGACTACTTCGGTGTTACCAGTCCCCTGAGAGTAGATGTCTTGTTGAACCCAGGTGTGGTCTGTTGGGTCGATATCGGGCAGTAATGTACTATTAGGCAAGGGGGCGCAATTATTATGCGTCACCCAAAAAAGAGCTGATTCAGGCACTGAGATGACCGTCCCGCGAGGATTTCTTGGGGTACCAACAAGACCTCCACCCCAGGGTACGAGCGGGTCAAGTGTTCCACTGATAATGCAGACCGAGATTGGTGCATCAGATATGTTATAATCAAGCAGATCCGTTGGTATTGCGCCAGCAACGGGAGCGATAGCAGCGATTTTTTCAGGAATCTCAAAACCAAGTCGATAAGACATCATTGCTCCATTTGATATCCCGGTGACAAATATTCGATGGGGATCTATATTGAACTCATTAGTAAGATTGTCAATGAGGTCGGTAAAGAAGCCGACATCATCGATATTTTGTTGATGTGCTGGGTCAGAAACATTTTTTCGCCCATCATTCCAATTTTTTTCAATGCCATCGGGGTAGACTACGATAAAATTATATTGATCTGCTAACGTGTTAAATCCCCCAAGGGTAAGTGTTCTTTCCATTCCGTCGCCTGTGCCATCACCACCGTGAAGAGCAAAGACAAGTGCGGGGGTGGCATTCTCTGGTAATGATGACGGTATATGGATGCGGTATGTCCGTTCTAAACCATTTGAGAGAATCGTCCTAGTAAATGTATTTGGATCCTGTGGGATTTTATACATACATCCTCCTAGGAGTATAAGAACGATTAAGAATAAACTGATGAGTGATACAGAAATGATCTCTTTCGTTTTTATTTTCATAATTACTCAACCTTTTCTATCTATTTAATTAAATAAAGTATAGCTATTTAATTTTTTACCCATTTTGCTGCCTATTTCATTTAATATACGAAATTTTTCCATAAAAGAATTTAAATCAGATACGATTCCTTATTTGAGATTGAAATAAGACATTGATGCCATTATCTTAATGTGTAGTCTCTTCTGGATAAAGAGAATGACCGCTGAAAAAACATTTAATATGGCTTAGGATATGAAATGATCTTGAGATCGACTAAAAGGGGAAAAAAATGACAAACAAGAAAGTTATGACAGTAAAAAAAACTGGTTTAGAAGAAGCAGTCAGTATCGCTCAGAAAGGTACCCATTGCGGTATGTGCAGAATCGATTTTCTTGGAACCGGTTTATGCCCCTCTGGGAAAAAACATGGGTATGTAGCGTATTGGCCACAGGGCTGTATGGAACTTGTAAAACATATTAACGAAGGAAGAATTGTACCAACAGAGAAACTTATCGAAATAGCAAATTCCTGTACTCTTTGTGGCCACTGTGATAAGCAATGTAATTTTGCTACACAGCTAAGACCAGAGAAGGTCGCTCAGGCCTTAAAAGAATATGTCAATACACTTGATAAAAGCCAGTTATTAAATGTCCCTGAGGATGATGTTGTCAAAGGGCTTCGGGAGATTGTTGGGGAAGCATGGGCCACAAATGATCCGGTGATCGTCTCTTCGTATATTCGATCAATAATACCTCCTGATGCGCCATTAGAGTATTATATCGTCATGCCAAAAAACACAGAGCAAGTATCAAAAATCATCAAATTCGCAAATACTCATAATATCCCTTTTCTGCCACGGAGTGGCGGGACAGCGTTATCCGTAGCGACACCGACAGTTCTTTCAAATGCAACAAGCCTAGACCATGGTATAGTCATTGATCTGCTACGGTTAAAAAAATTAGAGATTCATCCTGAAAATTCCTCTGCAGTGGTTGGTGCAGGAATCACTTCTTTTGAACTTCAGAAAGAAGCATATGAACATCATCTCAGGGCAAATGTTGCAGAAGCAGGTGCTCATGTCTGTGCGAACATTGCAACAACTGGAATAGCGCGACCTGGGGGAATACCTATGGATGTTTTGCAGATAATTTCATTACTCTTACACTTGTAGACAACGATGGAAATATAAAAAGTCATCATGATTTAGAAATTGCAAACCCATATGCGACAGATAATGGATTTACGAATATATCGTTAAGTCCCTCATATATTATCACCGAGAGTACCGTAAAATTATTCCCTGTTTTCGATGATGAAGAAGCAATTTTTGTTCCCTTCGATAACGTCGAGGATGCTCTTGATGTGGTCCTTGAGCTTGGGAAATGCAGGGTGGGATTATCACTTGCTGTTCTATCCTATAAATATCTTGCTGAGTTTATTTGTCCAACACCTCAAATTGCAAAAGACTTTGAAGATGTGTGTAAAAATTATTTGAAACTCCGGTATGTGCTTGATGTTGTTTGTACAAAGGATGATAAAAAAATCGTTGAAGAAATAACAGGGTACACCATTGATCAATCCATGATGAGGACGTTAATTTTAGGGTCACCGAAGCTTGCTTCTCTTAAAGATAGTGAATTCATGAAAATACTTTCAGAGGAAGAAGATCCACTCCGGGCGATCTTTGCAGGTCCGATGAGAAAGCATTTGGAACAGGGGTTGGACGCATCACCTGAAACTATAGCAAAAGTATACGACAAGGATTTACAGGATTTTTTCAAAAAAGTCTATACGAAACCTGAGTTTACGAACGTGGTGTGGCTGCATGCGTTCCGGATATTACCGTCGCGATTAATGAGACAACGCATGACGATGGGTCCTGGAGGAGCAATCTGGGCTGGTGATAAAAATCACATTTTCAAATGGATTAAAATGTTTTCAGATGTTGGAGATAAGTATCAAGTGGAACATGCACTTGGTTTTATTAGCCCCTTGGATATGGGGAAGTTTATCTATATTGAATATGATTATTTTTATGATCACAACGACGTTGACGCAGCCAGTAGAATCAGTAAAACCTTACTTGAAACTACAGAAAAATCCCTGGTGATGGGCAACATATTTACTCTTATCAACTATTTGTTTAAAGGTATCTACCGGAAAGAACATGTTCTCTATCCATTACCAAAAGGATTAACCGAAGAAGAGGATAGTGTATTTAGAGATGTGATTCACTCGCTTTTAGGAGAAAATGTCCAATGGTAAAATTTTTGTCAGATGAATGGATAGAAAATGGGAAGAATTATATTCGCAGCAACCTTGATCCGAAAAAAGACCTCAAAAATATCACTACCTCCGTTCTTGGTGTAATCCAACATGTCCCTCCCCAGGATACAACCATGAATTTCTACCTCGAACTACGGGATGGTACTTTAAGTGATTTTATCGTTCAAATCGGTGATTCTATCAAAGATAAAGACGCAGTGTTTGTAATTAGTGGGAACTATGGGACCTACAAAGACATTCTTGAAGGCAGGATTGGTACAGCGATGGCTCTTCTTAAAAATAGATTAAAACTGAAAGGTAGTAAACTAGACGCCTTACAGATAATTAAACAACTTGATAGTCTGATTGATTCGTTACGGAAAATCACCGATGAGTTTGAAGAATAAAATATCAGGTTAAAGAGGATGAACGACGATTTTTTTTCTTTTCAACAAATCATTGAAAATGGTATCGAGAAATGTCGGGGGCGGGAACGTATCCCCGGGGTTACAGTTTCCTCTATAAATTGAGGAGATGTATAGGAGAGTTTTATTTTTTGATATATTCTTTTAGTGCTCTAATTGATGAGTACCAGGTTTGTTCGAGTTTGACAGCATCGAGTTTTCCTTGTCTGGCTCTGAGGCTAAGGTATTCCTGTGAGTACGGGGAGTGTTGTGCAAGTTCTTTCAGAGGGATGAGTCGTTCTTCGTCGGTGAATACGGAAAGGTACAGTTGTAATGATTCATTCATGGCTTTTGCGAGAAACTCGGCCAGAGGCGATAAATTACCGTTGTCTGCTTGATGTAACGCATGATAATAGGTTTTCCTTTGTTCTTGTTTCAGGACAACAGGGGGGTATCCCTGCTGCATGAAGAAAAGGTTTGTCACTAATCGTGCGACT
>DATLAF010000149.1:0-2161 GCA_035527635.1 Thermoplasmatota archaeon
CAAGACCTAAAGGATGGAATAAAGGAAAAGGAATAGAACTGTTTCTTGCTAGATTTACTGCTGTAAAAAATATTTTACCACTCTATATTGGTGATGATATCACTGATGAAGATGCTTTTCGATTTCTTGGAAAAAGAGGGATTACCATTTATGTTGCCAATACGTCAAAAAGAAAAACATCTGCTCGCTATTGGGTAAAAAACCCTAATGAGGTATGTTCCTTCCTTCAATCTCTTGCTCAAATGGTGAACCAAGATTAATCCATTCTCTTTTTTCATATTGTTTGAACGTAATCCAATTTTGTCAAGTTCTCATTCAGATGGTGAAGAATATTTTACAAAGCGTACGTTTAAATATGTATAAAAATATCTCCACGCTCTAGGATGCACCTGGAGACATTATATGGCTATCGTCGCAATTAAATCTTTAGATAAATATCAGGATATCGTTGGCGATCATACAATCCAAAAAATCCGAAATGAGGCGTCTTCATTATCGGAAAAAAAAATGGTCCATATCAACTCAACATATCAGGGAGGCGGGGTTGCAGAGATTTTGAACAGTCTGATTATCCTTTTAAATGACGTTGGGATAGAGACCGATTGGAGGATCCTTCATGGGTCCCTTGATTTTTTTACCATAACCAAGAAATTTCATAATGCGCTTCAAGGGGACAGAATTAATCTCTCTGAGAAAAAAAAGGAAATCTACTATATTAACAATGTAAACAATGCGATTTTTTCGCACATAAATCATGATATCGTTGTGGTTCATGATCCGCAACCACTGCCTATTATAACCTGTTACAAAAAAAGGCAACCCGGGGTCTGGAGATGTCATATCGATATTTCCACTCCCACAAGAGAGTTATGGGATTATCTCAAGATGTTTATTCTCAAATATGATGCGATGATCATTTCTATGGAGAAATTTAAACCACGAGATATCCCAGACCGGGTTATCCCACAATATATTATCCGCCCGTCGATTGATCCATTAATCCTTAAAAACAGAGACATACCGAGTTCCACCGTTTCAAAATATCTTACCAAATATGGCATAGAACAGAAGAAACCTATTATCACTCAAATATCACGATTTGACAAATGGAAAGATCCTGAAGGCATGGTCAAGATATTTAAATTAATTAAAAAGAAAGTCGACTGTGAGTTAATATTGGCTGGTTCCATGGCAACCGATGACCCGGAAGGCCAAGAGATATTTGAAAATTTGGAAAAACTTGTCGAACATGAAAAAGATATCCGTCTCATCATTAATGCACCTGATATCCTGATAAATGCATTGCAACGAACATCTTCAGTAATAGTGCAAAAATCCATAAAGGAAGGGTTTGCAATAACAGTGAGTGAAGCCTTATGGAAGGGTACACCAGTTGTCACTTCAAATGTTGGTGGCATTCCTTCTCAAGTGATTGATGGAAAAAATGGTTATTTATTAGAACCGAGAGACTATGCTGGATTTGCAGAGAAAATTGCCTACCTTATAAAACATCCGGTCATTGCAAAAAAAATGGGTGAATTTGGAAGGGAACATGTGAAAAATAATTTTTTAATCACCAGACACCTCTTAGATTACATACGGTTAATGAAAATATCAATCTAGTAATAATTTCCACTTTTCTGAAATTGCTGTAGGACGTCTTGTTACACTAACGAAGAGGTTCTTCGATAACGATAATATCTTTGACAGAGGATAACGAAGAGAATGGAAAAATAATTTCACCACGATCTGTTACTGTATACTTCTGAATATCTACCTCTTTTGACGGTTTTATTAAAACCGAGGTAACCTCTCCTGAAACACTATCTTTTATTGACTCCTGTACTTTTCCGATGATAACTCCTTTTGCATTTAACACGGTTTTCCCTATCAATATATCACTTGCGTTTTCCATATTCCTTTCTCCCAAAAACATGTGTTCCTATGGAGATTCTTCTTATATTATTTTCTATTGCTCCTGAAATGGGATCTGCTTGATGCATCGCTTATTCAAGTGAATCAGATAATAGAGGACTTTGAATAACCTGCTTCTATATGGTCTTTGCTGTTTTCATGACTGAAAACAGCTTGAAATCACCGTTCTCGTCAGTATTTTTACCTATCTTTTCTTGTTTTTCTTTCAGATTTTCTGATTGCCTAC